>DAOVZA010000129.1 GCA_030635405.1 Desulfocapsa sp. | reverse complement strand
ATTGGGTTACCGCCAGCTGCAACAAGTTTCACACCTTCACGGTAGATAGCCTGAGCAAGTACTGTAGCGGTGGTGGTACCATCACCAGCAACATCAGAGGTCTTGGAAGCAACTTCGCGTACCATCTGTGCGCCCATGTTCTCTACTTTGTCGGTAACTTCAATTTCTTTAGCAACGGTAACACCATCTTTGGTGATGGTGGGTGCGCCAAAAGATTTCTCGATCAGTACGTTACGACCTTTAGGTCCGAGTGTTACTTTTACAGCATCAGCAAGAGTGTTGACACCAGCGAGAATTGACTCGCGTGCCTTAACTCCGTATTTTATATCTTTTCCAGCCATGATTTAAATCTCCTCTATAGGGGTATTGACAGGTAGTATTCGTTATTTCTCTACGATTCCAAGGATGTCATCTTCACGCATGATAAGGTAATCCTCACCATCGATCTTTACGTCGGTTCCGCCGTATTTAGAAAAGAGAACCATGTCTCCATCTTTTACCTGAAGAGCTACACGCTCGCCGTTATCAGCTACTTTACCAGGTCCTACTGCTACTACTTCACCTTCAGCTGGTTTCTCTTTAGCACTATCTGGAATGATGATACCACCGGCTGTCATTGTCTCTTCTTCCAGTCTCTTAACGAGAAGACGATCATTTAATGGACGGATTTTCATTTACTTCCTCCTGTAAAACGTATTTTTTGCGTATAAAGTTTGGGGATTTTATCCCGCTTTTATAGGCTCTGATTAATATTCTGGTGAAATACCAGTTAATTTCGAACTGGCCAAAACTATAGGTTTGCTTTTATGAAAATCAAGGGGGGAATGCTAAAAAAAAAGCATTCCCCTCAAGTTTTTGATTTTGTGTGTTTAATTGCTGCGGTTTGTGTGGCAGGTATGGCGCTGATTAGCCAATACGGACAATCCATTTGAAAGGGTCATCCAGTTTACCGTTTTGAATGGCCTGCAGGTCATCAAAAAGGCGCTGTGATAACTCGCCGGTTTTGCCTTCTGCTATTACGTATGGCTTATCCTGGTAACAAAGCTCACCGATGGGTGCAATGACTGCTGCTGTTCCTGAACCAAAAGCTTCTTTCAGGGTGCCATCTTCTATGGCAGCGATCACTTCATCTATTGTGATTGGTTTTTCAACCACATCTACACCCCAGCTTTTGGCCAACTGAATGACTGAATCACGGGTGATACCGCCAAGGATTGATCCGCTAAGTGGAGGTGTTATCAGCTCATCACCAATTTTGAAGAAAATGTTTGATGTCCCAACTTCTTCAATATGTTTGCGATCGCATGCGTCAAGCCAGAGAACCTGGGTGTAGCCTGCTTTATGTGCTTCTTCTGCTGCCATGATGGAAGCGGCGTAGTTTCCTGCTGTTTTTACGTTGCCCACGCCACCTTTAACAGCACGGACATATTTATCGGTTACCCATATTTTAGTCGGATTGAACCCTTCGGCATAATAGGCACCAACAGGTGACATTATCACAAAGAAATAATACTGCTCGGAGGGTCGCACTCCAAGGGCAGGCTCAACGGCTATCATGGTGGGACGAATATAGAGTGTTGCGCCATCTCCGGTTGGTATCCAATCTCGATCAAGATAAACCAGAGCTTTGATTCCTTTAAGCACTTTTTCAACTGGGATGCGCGGCATACACATACGAAGCGCGGAAGTATTCATACGTTCCAGATTATCTTCGGGACGAAACATGAAAATCTGATCATCGGCACCTTTGTATGCTTTAAGTCCTTCAAAAATAGCCTGGCCATAGTGATAAACCATGGCAGCAGGATCCATGCTGAAGTTCTGATAGGGACAAATTTCGGCATCATGCCAGCCATTTTCACGATCCCATTTCATCAGGAACATATGATCGGTGAAGAAGGAGCCAAATCCGAGATTATTCTGGTCTGGTTTATCCTTCAGCTTCTCGGAGTCACATCTGACGACCGATATATCTAAATCTTTCCACATGACGTGCCTCTTTTACGGTTTCTCTTTAAAACAACCGCAGTCCATTATATAGTGATTGACGATTAATTAGGGTTGGGGAGTAGTGCGCAGGCAATATTTCCCAAAAAGAATACAAAATTACCCAACTCCGTGAAAATTGCAACGTTTTCCTGCCACACAGGCGGGGGAGAAGTAGAGAGATAAGCATAATGAGTGATCAAGTCATACCACCAGTAAATCCTGAAAAAGGGCCAAATTCCATGCAGATATGGTACTTTTTGCTGGTTTTTTTGATCTCTATTCTGTTTCTCGGGAATATCCTCTGGCCATTCTGGTCCATTCTGGTTCTTTCATTTTTGCTTACGAAGCTTTTCCGACCGGTGTATCAAATTCTTACCAGTAAAATGCGTGAAAGTATGGCATCGATTCTTACTTGCCTGCTTATCGTGTTGATTGTTTTTATCCCAATGCTCTTTTTTGTTGGAGCACTGTCCAGTGAGGCATTGGGGCTTTATAACTGGGGACGCAGCACTCAAATTGGGCTGAAAATTCAGGTTTTTATGCAGGAAAGTCCGTTGATTCTACAAGTTCAGAATACCCTGGAAGAGTTTGGATTCAAACTCAAATTTGAGCCTGTTCAGATCACTGCTCTGTTTTCTTATATTGCAAAAATGGCAGGGCTTTTTGTTTACAATCAGGCAAGTGCCTGGGCTGCAAACATCCTTCAGTTTGTTGCTCTGTTTTTTATGATGATTCTGGTTATCTTTTTTCTCCTCATTGATCAGGAGAGATTGATTAAATTTATTATTGCAGTCTCACCATTACCAGACGATGAAGACAGGTTACTTCTTGAGAAATTTGGTGAAATAGCGAATGCTATTATTAAGGGAAATGGTGTCTGTGGTCTTATTCAAGGAATACTCGGCGGGGCTATCTTCGCAATTTTAGGGTTGAATTCTCCTATTCTCTGGGGTGGAATGATGGCTATCCTAGCCTTTCTGCCCATCTTTGGTATCGGCCTTGTTATGGTTCCTGCTGCGTTTATTCTTATGTTGAATGGTAGTCTTGGTGCGGGGATCTTTCTTTTCTGTTTCTACCTCGCCCTGTCATTTTCCATGGAATATATGGTGAAGCCCAAAATGGTTGGGGGAGAGGTACATATGCATACTCTGCTTGTGTTCCTGTCAATTCTTGGCGGGCTGAGCGTTTATGGTGTTTTGGGTATTATTTATGGCCCACTTATTGTCACTGCTTTTCTTACGTTAACCGAAATTTATCTTGTCAAATATGACCATTATGTTCAGCAAATGTAAGAGCTCGAAAATGAACAAAATACGATTGGCTGTTGCTGGTGAAGTGCTTTCAAGTTTTAGTACTCTTCTCCAGAATGGACTCTATCTGAATGTATTGCAGGGTACGGATATCCTGAGTTTGCTTACAACTCTTAATGGGTTTACTGAAGAGTATGCCCGCGAAAGGATCCAAACCATTTTCCTGAATGGTTTACCAGCTGACGACCTTGAACAACAACTGTTTGGAAAGGAGGCTGTGGTGGCCATCTCTGCAGCCATGCCGGGCCTTGCCGGAGCCATATTTCGAAAGGGAGGTGCACATGCATCGCTTCGTACAGAAACAGCGGGGGATCTTTCCCAAAAAGATGCAAATAATGAATCGATAAGGGTTCGTCTCAAGTTGTTTAATATGATCGCAGCTGAAAGAGGTGTGGATATATTGGCCGGTGGTTGTGTCATCATGGCCTCTGCTCTTGCAAAATTTCTTGCCTATCGTCCTCCTCTGCTTGAGGGTATTGTGAAGATCACAATAAATGATGAGGATGTCGATCCCTCCACATTAATAAAAGTGCTTCAATCTGAAGAGATGATTACACTGAGAATCGAGAGCAACAATGGTATCTGATGGTCTGAAGGACATGCTTGGCCGTGTGAGTTTAACGCCCGTTGCAAAAGCAAAAGCCATACTTCTTGATGCCTTGGCGAATGTGCCCATGGCAACGGAACATTGTCCGTTAGCTGAGGCTTTGGATAGGGTATTAAGTAACACCATTTTGTCTCCAGAGGATCTTCCCGGATATCCACGATCCACAATGGATGGTTTTGCAGTACGTGCAGCAGATACTTTTGGGGCGAGTAGCTCCATGCCTTGCTATCTTGAGATTGATGGTGAAGTTGCCATGGGTCAGAAGCCGGAAGGTAAGGTACAGCAAGGAAAATGTTTTCGTATTGCAACCGGTGGACTGCTTCCTGATGGAAGTGATGCTGTGATGATGTTTGAGCATACCATCCCGGTTGATGACAAAATGATTGAGGTCGTCAAAAGCGTGGGTGTTGGTATAAATCTGATCAATCCGGGTGAAGATATTCAAAAGGGTGGTTCTGCGCTTGTAAAGGGGCATCGACTTCGTCCTCAGGATCTTGGGTTACTTGCAGGGATAGGTATTTCAGAAGTTGAGGTGTACAAACGGCCGAAGGTTGGCATTCTCTCCACCGGAGATGAAATTGTGCCCTGGTCGGAGTTGCCACCTCCTGGAAAAATAAGAGATATTAACGGCATTACATTGACTGCATCATGCCAGCGTCTAGGGGCAGAAGTTACTGATTACGGTATCGTGTCTGATACAGAAGAGATCTTCTTTACAACGCTAACCCGTGCCGTTAAAGAAAATAACGTGGTGCTTTTTTCTGGCGGAAGTTCTGTTGGCATGCGTGATCTTGGAGAAAGAGTTATAGAAAAACTGGGTAACCCGGGTATTCTCGTTCATGGTGTGGCTTTAAAGCCGGGTAAACCGGTTATTATCGGGATCAGCAATGGAACAGCGATTTTTGGTTTGCCCGGACATCCCGTATCTGCCATGGTCTGTTTTGAGCTCTTTGTTGATCCTGCAATAGAGGCTCTTTCAGGAATTAATAATTTACATTCACTGCCTACTCCATCGGTTAGAGCTGTTATTGACAGAAATATTAATTCGGCTGCAGGAAGGCTTGATTTTGTCCGTGTACAACTTCAGGAACGAGAAGATGAATTACCGCTGGCTATTCCAGTTTTAGGTAAATCAGGATCAATATCTACTCTTTCCCGTGCCCATGGGTATTTTCTGATTGATGAACCCTCCCAAGGCCTCAATAAAGACACTCAAATAGAGGTTCACCTTCTGTTATGAATCAAAAAGATATCTATGTGAAAAATATGCCTCTGCAGGAGGCAAAAGATAAATGGCGTACTGCTCTGCAAAAGATCAATTTCTTTTGTAGCGCTGCAGTTGAAGAGATGGCCGTTGAACAGGCTTTAGGGCAAATTACAGGAGCTCCTGTTTTTGCAGCTCACTCATCTCCAGCGTATAATGCCGCCGCCATGGATGGTATTGCCGTCCATTTTGCAGATCTTGCCTCGGCAAGCGATGCCGCACCTGTTCGATTAGGAGCTGATCGATTTACAGCGGTGAATACCGGTAACAATCTGCCGCAGGAGTTTGATGCGGTGGTAATGATAGAAGATGTTCATTACACAAGTGAAGATGAAGTGGAGCTGGCGATTCCGGCAACACCATGGCAACATGTTCGAACCATTGGTGAGGATATTGTGGCCACAGAACTCATCCTTCCTGAAGGTCATGTAATCCGTCCCATCGACCAGGGAGCAATGCTTGCCACAGGAGTCACCAGCATTTCAGTCAAGAAGGTGCCTCAGATTCTTGTTATTCCAACGGGGTCAGAGCTTATTCAACCAGGTACAGATCCTGCTCCTGGGCAGATCATCGAATTTAATTCTCGTATTCTTGCAGGATACCTCAATGAATGGGGCGCACAAGCCACTGGAGCAAAACCGGTATCTGATGACAAAGAAAAGCTTCGCGCAGCCATCAGCAATGCGGCAAAGGAAAATGATATTGTCATAATGAATGCAGGCGCATCGGCGGGTACTCGTGATTATACCTCAACGGTGCTAGCAGAACTTGGCGAAGTGATTGTTCATGGCGTGGCTATCAAACCTGGCAAACCCGTAATCTTGGCAATAGTGGATAATACTCCGGTAATTGGCCTTCCTGGGTATCCGGTTTCGGCAATACTTACCATGCGTCTCTTTGTTTATGAGATGATTTCAAGTTTTATGAACACAAAGACGCCGGAAGCACAGTGGGCATCAGCTCGAATGTCAAGGCCCATGCATTCTGCCATGGGTGTGGATGAATTTGTTCGTATTACTCTTGGTCAGGTGGGTGAGGAGCTGATGGCAACACCTGCCGGAAAAGGTGCAGGGGCGGTTATGTCGCTTGTTCGAGCTGACGGGATCCTAACTCTAAAGGCGGGGGCAGAAGGTGTCGGAGCTGGCGAAAAGGTAGACATTGAGCTGCTACGTTCTCTTCTTGATGTCCAATCAACGTTGGTTGCCACAGGCAGTCCTGATAACATCATCGATATACTTGCCAACCTACTCCACAAAGGCAGCAAGGCGATTCGTGTATCATCTGCTCATGTAGGTT
>DAOVZA010000133.1 GCA_030635405.1 Desulfocapsa sp. | reverse complement strand
GGATTGCAACTCTTCTCAACCAGAACCGAACTGGCCAACAGACCACCACCTTTGGCGGGATCATCTTAGTCCGTTCCGATAGAGATGATATTCTTGAAATCAAAGACTTGCAGGACAAATCCTTTATGGCTGTTGAACCGCGTTCCTTTGGCGGCTGGATCATGTGTTGGCGTGAACTCCATCTTCTTGATATTGAGCCGAAAGACTTTTTTTCATCACTTCAATTTGGTCATACCCATGATGCTGTTGTGCTCGCGGTTCAGCGAGGAGAGGTTGATGGAGGAACAGTACGAACTGACACTCTCGAGCGGATGGCTGAAAACAACGTCATCGATCTCAACGAGTTTCGTATTCTTAACGAGAAGCAGATAAAAGGTTTTCCCTTCAAAATCAGTACATCACTTTACCCTGAATGGCCCCTTCGCGCTGTGAAAGATACACCTGTTCATTTAGTCCGTCAGTTTGCCTCTGCTCTGCTTGCCATGGACGAAGATGATCCTGCGGCCATTGCAGGTAAAAGTGCTGGCTGGACAGTACCGTTAAACTATCAACCTGTCCACGATTGCCTTTTGGAACTGCGCATAGGGCCCTATTCAGATTTCGGTCAGTTTAGTTTTTCTGATGTAGTTAAAAGATATTGGCCACAACTTTGCCTCCTGCTTTTTAGCCTCACCTTTGTGTTGATTACTTCTTTATACATTCTCGAACTGAACCGAAGGATCAAACAGAAAAAATCAGAAGTAGATGAACTTAACAAAAACCTGGAAGCAAAGGTTGTTGAACGCACCAAAAAGGTCCATACACTTCTTGATCAGGAGTTGTACCTTCGCGAAATAATGGAGACCATTACTGAGGTCAACGGCCTCCTTATCTCTGCAACAAATATGAATATGTTGTTGTTTGAAGCATGCCGTGTAATGGGTGAACATGGCCATTACGGCTACAGCTGGATAGGTCTTTTAGAGAAAAATCTAGTGAACACGGTTTTTACCACCGATGACTCTGTTAAATTTCCATTCGATCCGCCTTATGATCCTGTTGCTACAAATGATCCTTTTTCCTTAACACCTGCCGCCCATTGTATGACAAAAAACCATACAGTAATTATTAAGCAAAGCAGTACCGTTAGTACTGTCTCCCCCTGGCTTGATCTCGCCGAAATAACGGGATACCGCGCCGTTATTGCCCTCCCCCTCCGTGCTGATCAATATAGTTCACCCTTTGGTTCCTTCTCTGTTTACACTCTCCGCCCAGAGGGATTCGAAGATGAAGAAATTGCAATGCTTGAAGAACTTGCAGGTGACATTGGTTTTGCTATCCACGCATTTCAACAAAAAGAGCAGGTTGCAAAACTTGAGACAGAGCGTACTGAAAATTACGAAGAAACCATTCTTTCCTTTGCCAACATGATTGATCATCGGGACACATATACTGCCGGGCATACCACACGAGTCGCTCACTATTGCAAACTGATTGCCAGAAAAATTGGCTTAGATGAGGAAGAGGTCAGCGTTCTTCAAAAAGCTGCAATTCTCCATGATATTGGTAAAATTGCCACACCAGATTCTATTTTGCTTAAACCCGGTAAGCTTTCTGATCTGGACTATGATCTCATCAAACTTCATGCACTGGCTGGATATGAAATTCTTTCCGACATTTCGATGTATAAGAAATTAGCGAAAATCATACGTCATCACCATGAGCGTTTTGACGGTGAAGGCTATCCTGATCATCTGTCTGGAAATGGAATTCCCCTCTTTTCCCGAATAATTACTGTCGCCGACGCTTTTGACGCCATGACCACCAACCGTATCTATAAGCCTAGAATGGTTATCTCAGATGCTCTACGTGATCTTAAAAGACTCAGCGGCAGCCAGTTTGACCCAGATATCGTGAGAGCAGCGCAAAAAGTCCTCAAAGATGTGGTCGTGCCTGAGGCAATTTCTCAGTTACCTAAAACACAACTTGAACAGCGTAGATTCTCCTACTTTTTCAGCGACAAATTAACAGGCTTATACAATGAAGATTACTTACAAATCATCCTTCAAAACAACAAAGATCTCCATGAGTACCATTGCTTCCACAGTCTTCACATAAAAAACCTGCAGCATTACAACAAAATCCATGGTTGGGAATCAGGGAACACTTTGATGCAGGATATTGCCCTTGAACTACAAGAACTCTACCCCGATGCTCTTCTCTTTAGAGCGTATGCTCAATACTTCGTCATTATCTCCAAAGAGCATTTTGATATCGATGCTGCTGAACTGTCATTTTATTCTATTAAAGAGACCGGAGTAGTCTTTGAGTTGGATCATGCTGATCTTGAAAAAGACACAGCCTATTACATCGACAAGATGGAGAAGTTCAAAATTCAATCAGTGGGAAATTAAACTTCCACTAACTTAAGGAGGTCTATTATGACAACAATTTCGAAAATTCTATTACCAATCGACTTTACCGAATGCTCAACTGCTGTCTTACCTCACGCTAGACTGATGAAAGAAAAATTTGATGCTGAAATCCATCTACTCTACACAATGCCCGGTCCTGAACAATACAAGGGTCTGAATCTTGACTCCGAATGGTTTGTAAGTTATGGACACACTCTAAAAAAAGAAGCGGAAACGGCTCTTGAAAACTTCATTAAGCAGAATATGGAAGGTTTTGAACCCAAAAATGCTGTGGTTAGAACAGGAGAAGTTGTCGCAGAAACGTCCATCTATGTGAATGAGAAAGATATTGATCTGATTATAACGGCAAGTCACGGGTGCCATACAGCTGAGAATCAAATCTATGGTTCAATTGCCGAAGGAATCAGTAGAGCATCGGGATGTCCTGTGATGATCATTAAACCCTGAGTTACGTAAGGGGCACTCAAGAATTTCTTGAGTGCCCTTTTCTTTCAACCTTTGCTAATTTTTAAAACTATGAATCGGTGCTGGAATCCTACCGCCCCAGGCAATAAACCTGCTGGACTTGTTCACATTCCTCACTTCCATAATTGGACTTTCTCCAAAAAGCCCACCAAAACTAACTATTTCACCAGATTTTTTCCCTGGTACCGGAATTAATCTCGCAGCAGTGGTTTTATTGTTTACCATCCCTATTGCCATTTCATCTGCTATTATCGCAGAAATTGTCGCTGCATCGACATCTCCCGGGATTGGAACCATATCTAAACCAACCGAGCAGACACATGTGAGTGCTTCGAGCTTCTCAATGGTCAACGCACCCTTCCCTACTGCCTCTGCAAGCACCGCATCTTCCATTACCGGTATGAATGCGCCACTTAACCCTCCGACAGCCTTAGAAGCAAAAATACCACCCTTCTTGACGGCATCATTCAACATGGCAACAATTGCTGTTGTGCCTGGAGCACCCACATCATCCACTCCGAGTATTTGTAAAATCTCCCCAACCGAATCACCAATCTTTGGTGTTGGGGCAAGAGAAAGATCTACAACCCCGAACTCAATATCTAATTCTTTTGAAACCTGACGCCCTATTAATTCACCACATCTTGTCACCCTGAAGGTGATCTGCTTAATTTCTTCTGCAATATCATCGAGTTTTAAATTTTGTCGTCCTTTTTTATTAATAATTCTTTCAAGCGATCTGGCAATTACTCCAGGACCTGAAACACCAACATTTAATACAACGTCAGCCTCTTCCACTCCATGTATAGCCCCAGCCATAAAAGGATTATCACCTGGCTGATTACAAAAAACCACAAATTTTGCTGCGCCAAAGCCACCCTTGTCCGCAGTTTGCAAGGCAAGATCCTTAACTGTATGCCCAATCATTGCCACGGCATCCATATTGATACCTTTATGGCTCGATCCAACGTTAATCGACGCACAGAGTCTATTTGTTACCGCTAAGGCTTTGGGTAGTGAAGCGATAAATTCTTTATCACTAGCCGTCATTCCTTTTTCTACATGTGCTGTAAAGCCACCAAGTATATCTACGCCAACACTTTCGGCTGCATTATCGAGGCTTTTGGCAAGTAATACAAAATCATCTCTATTAAAACCAGCCCCAACCAATGCAGCTGGCGTCACAGAAATTCGTTTATTGATAACCGGAATTCCATATTTGTCCGCAACTTCGTTACATTTTTCAACAAAATTGTGGGCATACTCTTCTATTTTATCCTCGACTGCCTGACACGTTTGTTCTACATCTCCCCTTCTGCAATCAAGAAGATTAATCCCCATTGTCACAGTACGTACATCAAGATTTTCCTTTTGGACCATCTCCACCGTTGCCATTATCTGATCTGAACGAAGCATCTTCTCTCCTTAATTACCGGTTAGTGTATCAAATGCCGTTCCAACTTCATTGGTCGCCATATATATATCATTATGCTGTAGAACAAGATCAAGATTTTCTTCACTTCCCAATAACTCCAGTTCTGCTCTCAAATCTTTCATTGACTTAATATGAGACAGATCCACCTGGAAAATCATTGTATACATTTTCTCACTTCTCGCCGTTACTAGGTCCAACACGTTGATATTATGACCATAAAAGAAATCACCAAGGACTTTAACGAGACCTTTGCGGTTCTTCCCCTGACCTGTTACCACGTAGGTTTCAGAAGGTAAAATCATCTCATTTAATGTATGATCTCCATCGATTTCCTTGACTATTGCCTCAAGTGATGTTTCTGATTCTATTCTCGAAAAACCAGCTTCCAAGGTTTTAACAGTGACGTCTTCACCAAAATCAGCGATGAGAATCATACTAAAATAACCACCCAATACTGACTGATTAAGATCAGCCAAATCCCCATCCATATTCAAAATAACTGTCGTTATATCTGCGATTATCCCAGGTCTATCTTTTGACATTACTGAAATAACAAATTTTTTATTTTTCACTTTATCTATCCTCTATAAATTCAATTTCCCAACTATCTCCCTTCTCTTTCCTATGAAAGATTGTTTGGGTCGGTATTCTCAGTTTTCCAGGATAATCTACTACAAAATGTAAACCTCTCGATTCTTTCCTACTCATTGCTGAACGTATTATCAACAACGATATCAAAGATATATTGCGTAGCTCTATCATGTTTGGAGTAATCAGGTACTCCTTATAATGCCCTGCTATTTCTGCATAGATAAATTCCATTCTCTTCAGGGCAAGTTTCAGCCTTTTGGTAGATCGTACAATTCCCACGTAATTCCACATCACCCTTCTAATTGAATCCCAATTGTGATTAATAAGTATCTCTTCACTGAGATTCCTGGCATCATGTATTTCCCAGTCATCAACTTTCTCTAGTGATCTATTTCTTAAAGTTGGCCAAATTTTCTCACAAAACGTTGATGCTCTATTTGCAAAAACCACTGCCTCCAGGAGGCTGTTACTGGCCAATCTATTTCCGCCATGCAATCCTGTACATGCTGTTTCACCAAGTGCTATTAAACCAGGTATTGTCGTTTTACCCTCTTGATCGGTCCTCACACCGCCACACATATAATGGGCAGCTGGCACAACAGGAATTGATTGTTTTGTTATATCTATACCATGCGAAAAACACCGTTCATATATTGTTGGAAATCGTTTTTTTATAAATTTGGAATCGAGAAAACTGATATCAAGAAAAACGCAGTCCTCACCTGATTCCTTTAATTCTTTGTCGATTGCCCTTGCCACCGTATCTCTTGTTGCCAAGTCTTTTCTTTTATCATATTTGGCCATAAACGGAATCCCGTCCGCCCCCAAAAGGACTCCCCCCTCACCTCTAACTGCCTCAGATATAAGAAAATTCTTCTCTTTTGAATGATACAAACACGTCGGATGAAATTGAACAAATTCCATATTTTCAACTTCAGCCCCTGCCCGAAAAGCCATTGCAATACCATCACCTGTAGCGATATCCGGGTTCGTTGTATAGAGATATACCTTCCCTACTCCCCCACTACAAAGCGCGGTAATATTTGCTCGATACGCTTCAACCTGCTCTCCATTCATAACATAGGCACCAACGCATTTCTTTCCAACGCGTTCCTTCCAGCCGACAGTATCACCTTCCACCATCAGCAGATCCACCACCATATGTTCTTCCAGCAACTCAATATTTGTGTGATTTCTCACCTTACTTAACAGAGCTCTTTCTATTTCTCGCCCCGTAAGATCATACGCATGTGCGACTCGCCTATGACTATGCCCCCCCTCTTTACCCAATGAGTAACCCGAGGTGGTTTGTTTATCCTTCACAAACCCAACACCAATTTTAACCAAATCGGCCAATCTTTCCGGCCCATCACCCACCACCATTCTAACTATTTCCTCATCACACAAGCCTGCGCCAGAAACCAAAGTATCCTGTACATGATCCTCAACACTATCATTCTTTTCAAGAACAGCAGCAATCCCCCCTTGAGCAAGATTCGTTGCCGTATC
>DAOVZA010000210.1 GCA_030635405.1 Desulfocapsa sp. | reverse complement strand
TTACTAAAGGCAATATGGTAATTATTGGATTTTTGAGCTACCTCACGCCACCCCTGTCAGTTCTACTGGTAGCACTCATTCATGGAAAGACGGTCTCTCCCCAGGTTCTCCTCGGAATGGGAGTGATCATTGCCGCCGCCATCGGGGGACGTTTCAGTCTATCAAATAAAGATAGAAAGTAAGGAAAGGCTTGCAAAAGAGAGTAATATTCCCCATCCAACCAAAGCCGCAGTGAGCCTCGGTGCAAAGCCAGCACTCATTGCCATAGCCCCAGCTGTCACCATTGGTGGCATTCCAGCTTCAAAAACTGCTATTCGTGGCGCCGGGCCCTCAAGCCCTAAAAACTGACAGATAAGAAGAGCTGTAAAGGGAGCAATGAGCAGTTTTGCTGTCAAACCAAAGCAAAAAGGTATTGCCTGCCCCGGAGCCAGCTTAATTTTCAATTGCAAACCGATGGTGAACATAACCACTGGAACCAGTGAGGAGGCAATTGCCGAAAAGCTCGCTGCCAGAAAAGGCTGTTGTAATGGCTTTGCTAAAATCAAACCGACAAGAAGAGCAAGAAATGGTGGAAAAGTCAGAATCTTTTTCAAAACAGCCTTTCCACTCTGCCGATGCTGCTCACTATAGAGTGCCAGAATAAAAGAACCATAGGTGGAAAGCGCTACAAACGATCCGAACTGGTCATAAATGATTCCGTAGGAGACCATTTCCTCTCCCCAGAATGCCTCTATCATGGGAATACCTAAGAATGAGGTATTCCCCAGTGGCACAGTGAGAAGAAGTACTGCTGTAACTTCTCGAGACCAGGAAAACAGCCTGCTGCCAATCAACACCAGAATTGCTCCAAGTGCCACCATCAACCACGGCATGACAACCAAAATGACAAGATCCGTCGAAAAAGACAGCGTAGGTACCTGACAAAGAATTAGAGCCGGCAGAGCAACCCAAATCACATACAGATTTAAGGTCAATGGGGCACTGTCGTCAAATATCGCAAGCTTCTGCAGACCCATTCCAGCAGTAAGGCAGATAAAGATGAGAATGAAATTTTCCATATGTCCGAGCTATCTTCTATTTTAAGAACATTAAAAAATGTTCCCTGTTAAAGAAATTTTGTTATTGAGATGGCAAGAAAATGCCGATACACTTACATCTG
The DNA here is from genome assembly GCA_030635405.1 of Desulfocapsa sp. Next base: position 3,715 of record DAOVZA010000210.1, on the reverse strand, counting down.
GAAGAAAAAAGGCCACAACAACGTTAAACATTCGTATCAAAGAGATGACATTGCAATATGTATAAAATTCTAAAAAATGACTCCCCACTAAAACTTGAGCTTGAAGTTCAGAAGTACTTAAAGAACGGGTGGTCTGTTGCAGGAGGAGTGGCAGTTTCACCAGACTCAATTTATTTCCAAGCTGTTTTCAACTCCAGAAAAATCGAACTTCATCAAACAAGACGCGTATAAAACAAAGTTATCGCAAAATCCTGCCAGAAATTATTTCCTTTTTTCATCAAGCTGAATAATACCTTCAATAATCAAATGATCCATCCTTTCTTCAAGAAAGATACATTTACTGGTTGATATATCCTTAATCATAAAGCAAAACTTACCGTTTTTCCACGACAGAACTTCAAAGAAGATATCCTTGATCTGTTCCTTAATGGTCTTCTCCAGGTCAGCCTGCTTCAGGTATCCACTCTCAACCAACTGCTCCCCAATTCTAGACTTTTTTGACTGCCCCTGACTCCTGGTGAGACATTCCTGCAGATCTTCACTGGTAATATAGTTTTCATCTATTAACCTTTGTCCAATTCTCATTGGGTTTTTTTCAAGATGAGCAAACACCAACGTTCCTTCATGTACAAAAAATATAACTGAATTATCAGAGACCGTTAGCTGCAATTCACCTGTAAGTGACGCTTGACTGACCAGTTGCATCAGATTTTCTATGTTTATGGCTGTAAGATCTCCCTGGAAAGCAGCCGGATTGCTTCGAGCATTACTACTTTCCAGTGCATTCTCATTCTCCTGCGAAGATTTCACCTTATCTAAATCGTATGTGGAAAAATAGGTAAATATAGGCCACCATTCAAGGGGAGTAATAAAATTCATTACGACCCCATCCTGATCCTGTCTTGTAACTCTCGCCAGCATTTTTATTGTTAATTGGCTGTTGGTACCAAAGAGAATAATTTCCACCATCACAGGTAGACCAACTTCAAAGTTTGGTTCTATGTACAAATATATTGAATCCAGACTAATATCACGAATAACACCCTTCAGTGTTTTCCCTGATCCTGAATTCACCAGCACATGTGCAGAATAGTTAGTTCTTGTCTGTATTCGTTTTTCCTGCTTCATATATTTTTAAACAATAATGTCAGAGCTTTTTAGAAAGAGACACACTTTGCCCTTTGGTACCAGTCGAAACATAATCGTATTCCACCTTAACTTAGGTTTTTATTGATACGACAAGCAATCAATCTTAGAGAGGATCCGGTAAACAAAGTGTATTTTTTCTTTATTGTATGACAATACTGGACAAAAAGACAAGTTCATAATGCGACACTTGAAAAGCCGGGATAAAACATCATGCCCAAGTGATGACAAACAAATGGCTGGAATCAATAAAAGAACAGTGCCTAGAATTTTCACTATCCTGTTACGCGACTATACGTTTTTATTGACTTTTCTTCTATAAGACCAAACAACAAACCTTGTTCCAAAATGGAGTGGTAATACAAGTAATAAGAGGCCTATCAATCCACCAAAAACTGCCGAGAAAGCATGGGCAGCTCCATCATCTGGGTTGAATGGGTGGGTGTATGCCCAACTCACATATTTTAGTAATAACAGCCAGTAAATCCCTGCTGCGCTCGCAATGAACACTATTCTTACAAATCGCTTTTTGGGAAAGGCAGACATTATCGAAATGATTCCAGGAACGCAGTAAAGATATGGCAGATATGGATTCATTTTATTTCTCGTATAACTCTGGACAATTTCTTTTATCTCAGCTGGTCGCAAGCAGATCAATCAATTTAGCACAACCACCATTGTTTATAAAATCAGTGTGCGAATCCATTGTTTTAAAATACTGCTCCGTTATTTCATGGCATAACATTTTAGAATCAGTTGCACTACAAAATGCTTCTATTGTTGCCGTGGCACGAGGACAATCCAGCACCTCATGTTCGTTAGCATCCAACCGTCTCCTGCGTCTTGCAAGAGCATTCATCCATATAGCAGCACTCAACGCGCCACAGGCATTACCACTCAAGCCAAGACCTCCAGCAAATCCAGCAACCATCAGTTGTTCCTCATCGCTGGCTCCCATTTTCTGGGCAACCATGGATGCACAACTCACAGGATGTTGAAATGGCAATGTCTGAACCGTTGCTAATCCCTCTCGTGCTGATTCAATTGCTTTGGGGGCCCATTTGTCAGCAAGGGTAAAACAGGAAAGAAACTTACCGGAAAAAAGATATTTGCCAATACCTCGTTTACTTGAAAAATCACATCCGGTTATATCTCTACAATTTATACTTTCAGTTGTTTCTGAAAATGATTCCAGCAGGTGTTGCGTTGCGATGATGGCAGCGGCGATGGCTTGATTGTGATCTTCATGGCGACGAAATGCTTCTGCTCCTACAGCAAGAGTTGCCCCCCAGAGCATTCCACATTGATGTCCTTTTAAGCGTATGCCACCTGCTAAAGGATTTGCAGCGAATTCTTCAATCTCTTTTGGATATCCAAATTCACGGTTTAAAATAAAAAAGAACGATCGGGAGCAGGTTCGTAATTTTAAGAACACCTTCTTTGTATCTTTTTTAATCATTATAGTTCAATCACTCTTTCTCTTCATCTTGACTAACTGGTTTCAGGAAGCATTGATTAATAGCTGCAAGCAATGGAAACCCCATGGCAAAGAAGATGATAATCCCAAGATTTGGCCTTACAAATACACTTAAAGCCTGACTGGCGTAGATAAGCGGTGGCATCCATCCGACTGCCAGACTCACAGGCCCAATCGGTTGTGTCCCTACCCGCCTCTCCCATAATCGATAGATAAAAAAGATGGTAAATGTGGTGATAATCCATCCTGCAAAGTTCTGCAGCGGAACTCCAAAATAAGGTCCGCCATTTTCCCATATCCAGAAGCCAACGCTTGAAAAAACGGGATCAACAGCCAGATCCCATGCCGTTATCGTAAACGCACCAAGAAGAGAGAGCCAGGCTATCCGCCATACACTCCCTTGTGCAGCAACAGGAGTTCCATTGCCAATAAAGTTGGCAATGATATAACTTGGGTACATCATCATAAACCAGATCAACGGGATGACGATGGGAACGTGACCGAGTTTAAAACCTAACTTGTCAGAATAGTGATATTGACCATAAATCAGCCCCGTAGCCACACCCAGATGTTCAAATCCCCAGGAAATAACAGTGGTAAGGGCAAAAAATTGTAACATCCTCCGCCAGCCCAAAACATAACTTGCGTGCAGCAGGGTAAACAACAGCATAGCGGGCATCTGCAAACGCCCGGTTACGGACACCATTGATGGATCTGCTAGTGTCCATATGGTTAGTCCAAAGTGTGTTACCAACAGGACAAATGTGATTTTCAACATATTATGATTTATAGGTGTCCGGTCTTGATTTGATAGCTTTTGAGATGAGAAGAATAGAATCTTAGATTGAGCACATCAAGGTGAGTACAAAGTTCAGCATATACAATTATCTTTTGATTTTATTTACAACAATTTAACTGTCTCATAACTACAACCTAAGAAAGAATTACTTTGAATTTCTTTCTGCCTTCGATACGATAAATAGAAAAATCTCGATCAATTGTTGCAATTGTATTTAAACTGAGTTTTTCAGCAAGGTATACTAAACACGAATCAGCAAAATCCATTGGTAAGTCACGGTATTTTTCAGTTAA
>DAOVZA010000227.1 GCA_030635405.1 Desulfocapsa sp. | reverse complement strand
GAATGAGGAGACCCTATCAGGAAAAGCGGTGTGTCACCACTCTTTTCTGAATTAAAGGAATAGAAAGAAGTTTTTTTAAAAGATAACGAACGGAAGGGGAGGCAGGGAGTTTTGTATTTAAACTCCCTGCCGAATTTGTTCTAGCAGCCTTCGATGGCGGCTGAAGTTGTCACTGTTTTTACTTTAATTTCCGTTCCAGCAGAAAGTGTTGCTGCCTTGTCACCACAATCCATTGTGACTACATTGCCTTCAACTTTTTCAACTGTGCATTTCAGGGTCGCTGCGTTAGCGGATACGCTGATGAGTATTGTAAGGGCCAAGGCTGCGATTAAGCTTGTTGTTTTCATCTGTACTCTCCATTAGTGGATTCTTTTGTTTCAGGGGCATTATGCCCTTTCCTTTGTTTTAAATATATGGCCTGAGAGGAAAAGAAAAAACCCGATATCGGCAGATGTTGGGATGTCGTGCTATGACATTGTTGTAATGTCAGTAAGTTATAAGTAGTGAAGATAGGTCGTTTTGGGTTGGAAAGAGTCAAAGAAAGTTGTAAAATATGAGAAACTGCGTAATGTAGGCAGTGGATCTTTTAGGAATTGTTATTTAATTTTCAGGATGGAAAAGAATGAAATCAGGAATAGCCATGGTGTGTGTCAGTGGGAGTAAGGTACGTTCTCTTCGTGAAGAACAGCAACTGACTCAGCTCTATCTGGCTACTGCAGTTGGCGTAACCACTGAGACCATCTCCCGCTGGGAACGTCAGGAGTCGCCAACTCTTAAGGAAGAAAACGGTTTGAAGCTTGCTGATGCTCTATCTGTTTCCCTGGAAGAGATTCTTTTTGTTTCAGAAAAAATAGAAGAAAAGGAAGAAGTAAAAACAGAAGTTGAAAGCACTGCCCTTCCTTCAATTCGGCAGAAGATTAAGAAAATTCTGCTCTTTATTATCGCAAATACTGTGTTGCTTGGAGTGTGTGTGTTCCTCATCGTGACCTTCAGAGGAGCTGATGTATTGCACCTGTCAGCAAAAAGAATAATGCCTGCTCATAGTGTTGCCGGTTATCCTTTTCCTGTGGTCATTGAAGTGAATTTTGAATCGGAGAAAAATTTATCACTCCTTTTGAAAGAACAGTTGCCGGAAAGTTGTAGTGTTATACATACGGTTCCGCAGGCCACAGTTGCAGATGACGGTTTTCTGAAGTGGATAGAAAAGGATGGTCCCGGAAAAAGAAACTTTTCCTATGTTGTGAAATGTCTGGCTGTAAAAGAAACTCAAAAAAGTCTGTCCTTTGAAGGTACTTTGCTTGTTCGTCAGTCAAGTCGTCAGGAGGCGATTGTGGATGGTCGGAGTCGTCTTCGTCTGTTGGAGTTTCATTGGGCAGATAGTGATAAAAATAATATTGTTGATGATGAGGAACTGCTTGCTGTGTACGATGACTTTGGTCGTATAGAAGGGTTAAAGGTTGATGTTGAAGAAGTGGAATCCATTTGGATGGGATCTGGTTATCGCTGGAATCAGGAACAGTTGTCCTTTGACATTATTCCCTGATAGTGTCCAAAACAGGAGTAATAAAATGAAAGAAAATATAAATAAAATATTCGGAAGCTACTTTTTATTGTTGTTGCTGGTAGTTATTGCATTTCCCGTTACTGCTCAAGCTGAGACAATCCGGGCAAAATTTCTGCAAAACAACTCCAAGGGAAGTGTTCTTGAGCTAACCATTGGAAATCCTGCGCCAAGCTCTATTATTGTTAAACAGCGTCTTCCTAAGGGTACTGGGATAAAGAGTGTGAACCCTGGTTATAGTAAATTTTCGAAGGGAAAAAGTGAAGCTACATGGTTGTTTAAGAGACCAACCCCCGGAGTTAAACGTATTGTGGTAAATTATACAGTTTCTGCAAAGGGCAATGGAGCCACTGCTGTTATTCGTTGTAAGAATCCGCGTGATGGCTCATTTATGACTCTTAATGTCCAGTGATTGCATGGCTTGGGGTAAGATTTATTTTAAGGGCTGAAAACAATATAGAGGGAAGGTATGGCAGATTTAACTGAAAGTATGAACTTGGAAAGTGTAAATAAAAAGAAATTTGGCTGTTTGCAGGTTCTTGGTATCGTGTTGCTGACTGTTGTGGTAACCGCTGGCCTCACTTTTTGGGCTGCAAAAACCTATATTTTTCCGGGACAATTTAAACCGGTGACGCTTACTGTGCAGGAAAATCAGATTCTCTCTGAGAAGCTTGATAGTTTTGATTTTGCACAGTCCCAAAGTACTAAACAGTCTGATCAGAAGCAGAAAACAACGGAACAGGAACAGGAACAGGAAAACCTTAATGACCCCTTGAAACCAAAATCATACAGCGAGAAAGATGCCAGTCGTAAGATATCGTTTACAGAGCGTGAGTTGAATGCAATGCTTGCCAATAATACCGATTTGGCAACAAAAGTAGCCATTGATTTAGCTAATGATCTTATCAGTGCAAGATTACGTATTCCCATGGATCAGGATTTTCCAATATTTGGCGGAAAGATACTTCGTGCAGCAGCAGGGCTTGAACTGGCCTACGAAAATGGAAAACCAGTGGCAATTCTAAGAGGCCTAAAACTGATGGGTGTACCCATACCAAATGCCTGGCTTGGAGGTTTGAAGAACATTGATCTTGTGCAGGAATTCGGTGGTGATGCAGGGTTTTGGAAGCTTTTTGCAGATGGTGTGGAATCGATTAAAACTGAGGATGGTGTCTTGGAAATAACTCTTAAAGAGTAATGTTGTTGAAAGATAAAAAACTAATCCTTTAAGAGGAGCTTCAAACACTCCTCGAAACTTCGGTTTTTCAGTCCTTGAAACTCAAAGAATTCCAGCCCCATGCCTTTTGGTCTACGGAATCGTTGTGTCCAGCGAACCACAGCCTGAGCTTGGATTTGGATGGTTTCTCCAACCTCATCCTTGAATTGGAAGTTGAGTGAAATCACACTACCCTTAGGCATTAGATGGTCTGTGGTGAGGAACATACCGCTGAGGCCGCAATCTTCTGCAACACCTTGAAAGTATTCTTCTGAGTCTTTATCTATACGCTGTTTACTGAATCCTACGCGGACATTACTGGCAATACGTTTGAATTTTCGTTTCTCATCGAGCATTTTATCTCCATCTATCCTAAAAATACCAAGTAAGCACCCACTGATATGTTGTTTTGTTTCTGTGTACGACTTCCTTTTGAGTGACTTTTAATGTGGTATAATATTTTTGAGCTACTCTTATATTTCTCTCATTTCAAAAGTGTTTTGTCAACTGCTATAGTTTAAATGGACGCAAAATAGTCTGGTATGACTACTTAGGATAAAATCAAATTGTTCAATGTTAATCCTGCTTGACGGTATTTTTTTTAGCACAAAAAAAAGCACTTAGCTCAAATGAACTAAGTGCTTCGTGATATCTCTGGTGGGCGTCGGTCAATCAACAAAATGCGGTTATTTCATTGTTTTTAAACTTTTTAACAGTGGTAGGGAATAGAGTAAAATTGATATCCAAAAACCCGTATGGAAAAAGGCATTGAACATACTTCGGAACATAATACTGCCTCCGTAGAGCATTTTGTCTACTTCAGTCAAAGTGAAATCATAGGATGCACTTGAATAAATTGTGAAATGAACACCTTTATAGAAGAATAGTAGAAACACTCCTATGGCGGTGATCATATAGATGGTGAACCATCTCTTCAGCGTTTTCATGGCCTTTTCATCGAGGTTATCTTTTACGAAGAAAGTTATCAGTGCAAATCCTAATGGGATGAGAAAACCAAAATTAAACATGTGTCCATGACTCAAACTTAGTGCCTGCGACGCAAAGTAGATAGCTTCGCCTGATAATCCTTCGGTAAAAGCTCGTCCGAATTCTCTGTGAAATACTCCCAAAACTCCGGTCAAAAGCAAGCAAATAAGCGAAAATTTAATCTGTGTCTTTTGCAACCCTACAAAATTTGATTGTTCCTCTACATTCATGATGTGGTCTCCATAATATTTTATAAATCTTGTCTTATCGGTATCCCTATCAGATATGAGAATTTTTATCAACTCTTTGGTTCAGGAGGGAATTCGAGAGAAAGTATGTGAAGTATGCTGGAATAGACCATGGTTTCAATGTGAATAGCCAGTGATAAGCTCTACACTTTCATATAAGTTTGAAATATTATACTGCTATTGAGTGTAAGACCCCTCTTCTTTACTGCTAAAAACGCTCCGAGAAAATCCGTTCAACTAATCCAGCCCCTTTAATTTTATTCTGACCCTATTTGCTACCATTTACTTGAAATATTGCGTAAAAGTTTTTTGGTTGATAGGTTGTGGTCATAACGTTTTTGGATCTCAATTGCTAATAACGGAATGACAAAACTTTTTTAGGATAATCAATGTTTGATAAAGCTCTTCAATTCTATCTCAATAATTTTGCCTTTCAGGGGATTGCGAACCTGATTCTGGTATTTGTCCTTCTTACCCTGACAACCGTAATCCTGCTTGGCCCTAAAAAAAAGCAGTCTGAAGATTGCGTGCATCCTTTGTTC
>DAOVZA010000121.1 GCA_030635405.1 Desulfocapsa sp. | reverse complement strand
GTTATGGAGCTTTTCAATACATTGTCAGCTCTCAGTGGTGACAAAAACAAAGAAGCTCTTGGCAAACCAATTGTAACAGAGGCAGTTGACACTATTCTTATTCTGCTTTGCCCAATGGTTCCCCATTTTTGTTCCGAGCTCTGGAATACCATCCATGAGGGTAATTCCATTGATGACAATCAGTGGCCATTATGGGATGAAGAAGCTGCAAAAGAAGATGAACTGACCATTGTTATTCAGGTAAGAGGAAAAGTTCGTTCAAGACTTCAAGTCCCATCAGACATTGACAATGCCACCCTTGAGGAAATGGCCTTAAACGATGAAACTGCATTGAAATTTATTGGTGACCATAGCATTAAAAAAGTTATTGTCGTAAAGAAGAAACTTGTTAATATTGTTATTTGAGGCTACCATCGGCTATCAATATTTGTCCATTTAACTGATATTATAATTTATTTACTATTCAGCGTGGACAATGAATTACCCCCTAAATCTGAACTGTAACTTTTTAGCAGTACTTCAAATTCGTTTATTTTGGGCTCCGAAGCATACTAGTACTATGCGAGGGGGTCAAAATGGACGTAGTTGGAGTGCTGCTGAATAGTTACATAATTTATTTACTTTCTGTGGAGCATAAAATTGAAAATTAAAAAGCTTCTGATTTCATTATTCCTTCTGACTGGCTTTGGTCTGGTTTCCTGTGGATATTACAACCCTTATGTCTATTCAGGACCTGATCGTGATATTTACATCACCCAATGGCATAATCGTACAAATGAACTGTTACTCGATGCGAAAATTTACCAGTCACTTACTCAATGGTACCAAAAATCCGGAAGTATAAAGGTTACCAAACAAAAAGAAGGTGCTAACCTTATCCTTGCTGGAGAAATTGTTTCCATTGACCTGCCAAGTCTTACTTACGGTACTGGCAATGATGCAACAGAGGTAAAAGTACTACTCACCGTACGCTACATTCTAAAGGATCTTGACACTAATAAAGTTGTTTTAGAAGTTTCCAATGAAATATGGACTGAAGAGTATAAAGTTGGTGTCAGTTCATCTGAAAGTGCTGATAACGAGAAAGATGCTCTTAAAACTATCATTGATGATATTTCAGAAAAAATTTATATCAAAACTCTTAGCTATCTCGCTAAAAACAACACCCAGTAAAACAACGTTTCAACAGAACGCAAAAAGGGGCTGCTCCAAATGGAGCAACCCCTTTTTTTGTCTGGAACTTTCGTAACCTTTTCTATACTACCCAAGCATTGTTTTTACTTTAGCAGCAATTGATTTACCATCAAGCCCCTGACTTGCATATAAGTCTGAAGGTTTTCCTGAACCTCCATATTGAGCAACTCCTGAACGTTGAAAGTTAATACCCTTTCCTGCCTCGGCAAGGATTGTCCCAACCATGCTGCCCAAGCCTGTATTGATATGATGATCTTCCACTGTTAAAACAACTCCGGTTTCAGCAGCTTTTAAAACAGCATCTTTATCAATTGGCATTAAAGAACCCATATTTAACACAGCAACTGAATGTCCATCCTGTTTTAATGTTTCCCATGCTTCCATTACAGCAGGAGTCACAGCACCATAAGTGATAATGGTAGCATCACTTCCTTCACGAAGCCAATCACCTTTTCCTGCCTCAAATACATAATCAGTATCAAAGAATACAGAACCGTCTTCCTTTGTTATAACCGGAGTCTTTGAGCGTCCCATACCAACAAAAACATTGCCTGGTACAGTTGCAATATATCTGATAATTCGATCGGTCTGATTTGGATCAGCAGGCATAAAGACAGATGACCTGAAATAGTTGCTGAACAAACCAAGATAATCAATGCACTGATGAGTTGGTCCATCTTCACCTACATCAAGCCCAACATGGGTTGCAACAACCTTGACACTGGCATGGTTAAAATCATTAAGGCGATTCTGGTTATACACTTCAGAGACGGCAAAAGCACCAAAGGTGCTAAAGAAAGGTACTAAACCAAGGCTTGCAAGGCCACCTGCCATAGTCGCAGCATGATGTTCCTGAATACCTGCTTCCATATAGGCAGATGGCGAATGTTTATGGAAACCACCCATCTTCACTGATCCTTCAAGGTCACAGGATATACCTGCGATAACCATATTATCATCTTTATTGTTGGCCTCTGCTAAACTAAGTAGAGCGTTACCATATGCAGAACGGTTATCAAGCATGGTTCCGGCTTCATAAAGAATTGCATCGCCACCAGCTACAGTCATTTCTGGTGCTACAAACTGTTGAATTGTTGCTGTACCAACGGGTTTCTCACGCTCTGCCTGCCATTTATCAAACTCATCATCAACGCCAAGCTCTTTCATAGCTTTGCCAAGTGACTCTCTATCAAGCGGAGAACCGTGATACTTAGGGATATTTTCCATAAAAGAAATCCCTTTACTCATGGTGGTTTTTGAGACAATAACAGTTGGAACGCCATCATCTTTCTGATAGGCTTTTGAAAATGTCTGGAAGTAGGCATTGCAATCATGACCATCTTCCAAATATTGAACATCCCAGTTATTTATTGAATACAGGGATCGTATTGATTGTGGCATCACTTCCTCTGTGGTTCCACAAATCTGAAGATGATTTCTGTCGATGATCACAATCAGGTTATCAAGTTTGTATTTGGAAGCATATCGAATTGCTTCAATAATCTGTCCCTTCTGATGTTCACCATCTCCCATAAACACAATGACCTTGTTGGAACGATTCTGAATTTTAAAACCGTGAGCAAGTCCAACAGCTGTGGAGAGTCCCTGTCCTAAATTTCCGGTGTCCCATTCAACTCCAGGTACGATACGTTCAACGTGACCGGGAAATCCTGATCCGGTACGCCTGAATCCTGACAGAAAATCGTCTTCAGTAAAATAGCCATATTCAGAAAGAGTAGAATAGACACCTGGAGAGACATGACCAATACTCATAATCACACGATCTCTCTCTTCCAAGTTGGGCTGAGTTGAATCATGGCGAATACAACCATAGGTAACCAATAGATTATCTAACGTTGAAAGTGATCCACCAGGGTGCCCTGATCCTGCAAGACTAGTGGAAAGAAGAATATTTTTAGCACAGCGTACACGCATCTCTTTCAGAGTGCTTAACTCCTCACTGGACAATTCACTGGATTGCATAGTAAGTTGCAAGGTCATTTGAGTCTCCATAAAATAATGGGAATCTGCCAATAAAAAATGCAGAATTAAAAAAATATAGTTAAAATAAATACATTGTCATGTTGTCAAAACATCATACACAGAATCTTTTAATTCTAACTCGTTTGCACAAAAAAAACAGTAGTAAAAACCATGTTTCAAATTGAAAAAACAACTTTTGAGTCACCATTTATTTTAGCCCCTCTAGCCGGTTACTCCGACCTGCCATTCCGGTTACTTTGCCGCGAATATGGCGCAGGTCTCGTCGTCTCTGAGATGATCAGTTGCCATGGACTTGTTTATGGTCAGGAAAAAACCATCCATATGCTGGCATCTTCACCCGATGAGCGACCTGTTTCCTTTCAACTCTTTGGATCTGAACCGGACATTATGGGAGAAGCCGCTGCACGTTTAAGTGAATACTCGCCATCATTCATTGATATCAATATGGGTTGTCCTGTTCGAAAAGTTACAAAAAAAGGTTCCGGATCGGCATTAATGAAAGATATATCCCTTGCCGAAAAGATTGTTCTGGCCGTTGTTGAAAACTCAAAGGTTCCTGTAACTGTAAAAACCCGAAAGGGAATTGACAAAGACCATACAACCGCTGTTGAATTTGCAAAAATGAGTGAGAATTCCGGAGCCGTCGCAGTTGCCATTCATGGACGAACCTGGTCCCAGGCATTTTCCGGTGTCGCTGATTGGGATATCGTCCGTGAAGTCAAAGAAAATGTTTCAATTCCTGTTATAGGTAATGGCGATGTACAGAGCCACGAACAGGGACTTTCAAGAATGGATGAGACTGGCTGTGATGGTATAATGATTGGGCGTGCTGCTCTTGGAAATCCATGGGTTTTTCGAAAAGACGGCAGACCTCAATCTCTTGCCCTCATATTACCGACCGTTACAAGACATCTTGAACTAATGGAAGAGCATCTTGATACCAAAAGACTCCTTGCCTATATACGAAACCATACGGGAAGATACTTCAGTAATTTTCCTGGAAGTTCACAAATCCGCAAAAAAATTCACAGTTGTGAAAACTTTACTGTTTTACAGAATTTTATTGAATCACTCCAGACAGAAAAACAACTCCCTACCCATAGATCAGTTCACGATTAGATAATGAAAACCATGGCCTTAACAAATCTTTCCTGTTAACATCACTTAACACCTTAACAAACCCCTCTCTATCGCACAGGAGCACGCCATCACTCCCTTAACAATCCCCAAAGAACAGATAAAGAATTACTTCTGTGACAACTGGAAAGACGTGGTGGATAAGATGAATGAGGGACTCATGATCGTCGATCTTAAGGGAACTATTCTCTATGCAAACAAAGCTCTTGAAGATCTCCTTCTCTATAAAAAAGAAGAGCTGTTAGGAAAATCCTGCAATATTCTGCAATGCAACAAATGCTTTGGCCATGACATAACATCTGAGGGTAAACGTTGTGACTTATTTAAAAAAGGTGATGTGAGTGACCTCCATTGTTCCTTTAAACAAAAAGGCGGCAGCCGTGTAGAAGTACTCAAGAATGCCACTGTCTTAAGAGATAAGGATGGAACTATCGTCGCTGGAGTAGAAACCCTCACCGACCTCACAACGGTTATGGATAGGGAAAAGGTTATACTGGACTTACGCAAAGAACTTTCCCGGGAAAAGGGTTTCCATGGATTACTCGGCAACAGTTCTCTTATGCAGCAGGTTTACAACCTTATCGAAAGTGCCGCTCTATCGAATGCCCCTATAATAATATATGGAGAAAGCGGAACCGGAAAAGAACTGGTTGCCAACGCTATCCATAAATTAAGTAAACGATCGAAGGCTCCCTTTATAAAAGTGAACTGTGCAGCACTAAACGAAAACATTCTTGAAAGTGAACTTTTTGGCCATACAAAAGGTGCTTTTACCGGTGCTGACAAAGACCGTACAGGACGTTTTGAAGCTGCAAACAAAGGTTCAATTTTTCTTGATGAAATAGGTGATCTATCATTAGGCGTACAGACTAGACTCCTGAGAGTATTACAGGAACAGGAAGTGGAACGCGTTGGAGATCATCAGCCGATTCCCATTGATGTCCGTATAATATCTGCCACCAACAAGAACCTGAGTAATCTGATGCAAGACCAGAAATTCAGAGAAGATCTTTTTTACAGAATTGGAGTTATCCCAATCAGTATTCCACCTCTTAGAGAACACCAGGAGGATATTCCATTACTCGTAAAAACATTTATAGATAGATCAAACCTTAAAATTGAAAAAAACATCACCACAATTCGTAAAGATGCCCTTGATCTCTTGGTCGATTACCACTGGCCTGGAAATGTTCGCGAATTAATTAATGTCATCGAATACACTTTTGTGATTTGTCCGGAGGGTGAAATAACACCACAACATCTCCCTCAGCAATTTCAGAAATCCGCCAAAAAGACGTTATCTCCTACGCTGTTGCAGGGTAAAACATCGCAAAACAAACGTGAACAATTGCTTCACGCATTAACTACAACAGGTGGCAATAAAACGGAAGCTGCTAAATTATTGGGAATTTCAAGGGTCACTCTCTGGAAACATCTCAAAAAACATAATATCACATTTGAAAAATCACCTTATTAGAAAATAAATAAATAAAATAAATTACGCCTTCCTCAAAGTACCACTATGTAATAAGGCCATAAGGGTGCAAAAAAATTTAACAATTTATTTTTTATTACAATTATTAACTTTGCAAACCATTCTCAACTACCTGTTTTACCACACCTAGTCAACAGCAATACGTTGACAATTCTCAACCATGGAGATATGTTGAAATAGGTATTACATTTATTCTTTGTGGAGTTTTTTTCTTATTGCTCCATACAATTTAACTATTTTTAGCTAAAAGGTTTTTACCTTTATCGCTTTGTTTATAATAATTCATGCCAGCGACCACACCTTCTGAAGATATCACCCGTGTATACCGCTTTCTTTCACAATGCATGCAGTACCCTGATGCAGAATGGATGACTGACGATTTCTTCAATGTATTTTACAATCTGCTTGGGACGCTCGGTGCCACAGAAGATGGTGTCTCAATTAAAAAAGAGATCGATAATTCCAACGACTACCTTGAAGATCTACAGGTAGAATATACAAGACTGTTTATAAATGGTATGCCCCATGTCATTGCCCCACCCTACGGATCTGTTTATATGGATCAATCGTTACAGGGAGCCTTTGCTGGAGACACCCTGGCTTTCTATCGCGAAAAAGGTTTTGGCATGGACGAAAAAGCTGACTTACCCGATCACTTGATTCATGAACTTGAATTCCTCTCACTCCTGGCAGAAGAAAACGATTCTGACAGAGATCTATTCTACGCCCTGGGTCGTACGCCGGAGGAAGCCGAGAGGCTCCATCAGCAGTCCGTTCTCTGGCGGGAAGCGACCGCACAGGTCCTGGATCAGCTCCAGCTAG
>DAOVZA010000201.1 GCA_030635405.1 Desulfocapsa sp. | reverse complement strand
CAGGATCAAGAACATCGGGTCTGTTCGTTGCGGCAACGATAATAACACCATCATTATCTTCAAAACCATCCATCTCAACCAGCAACTGATTCAGAGTCTGCTCGCGCTCATCATGACCACCGCCAAGTCCTGCACCACGGTGACGTCCAACAGCATCAATCTCATCAATAAAAATAATACAGGGCGCATTTTTCTTACCCTGACCAAAAAGATCTCTTACACGCGCTGCTCCAACACCCACAAACATTTCAACAAAATCAGAGCCTGAAATGGTGAAAAAAGGAACATCTGCCTCACCAGCAATGGCTTTAGCAAGAAGAGTTTTACCAGTACCGGGTGCTCCGGCAAGTAATACACCTTTAGGAATCCGAGCACCAAGTTTTGTGAATTTGGCAGGATCCTTTAAGAAGTCAATGATCTCTTCAAGTTCATTTTTGGCCTCATCAATACCGGCAACATCTTCAAAAGTAACCTTATGATCCCCTTGTTCCAGAAGTTTTGCCTTCGTCTTTCCGAAAGACATCGCTCCACCTTTACCACCACCCATCTGCATCTGACGCATAAAAAATACCCAGACACCAATGAGCAGTAACATGGGAAACCATGAAATAAAGAGGGTCATAACCCAGGAATCCTTCTGGACTTCCTTGACTGAAATATCCGCACCATTATTGCGCAGAATTGATATCATCTCATCGTCATTAATTGGGTATACGGCTCTGAAAGGCTTGCCATTCCCCATGCTTCCAGAAACTATATCCCCTGAAATCTGTACCTGAGAAATATCATGACTCTCAACGGCTGCCACGAACTGACTATATGTTAATAAAGTACTCTGCCCCTGAGGCTGATTAAACAGATTAAAAAGCAGGATCATGGTTAAGCCAATCACCAGCCACATGGAAAGATTTTTATAAAAAGTATTCAACGCTTCCTCCGCAACTCCGGATTTATGAAAATTGACGCGCCAGGCGCATCTGGATTATTTAAACAACAGTACCTTACAGTAAGAGTGCCAAAGCACTCTGTCGAGGGCTACACTGTCTTTTTCTATTAATAATAAAAATTATGTCTTATTTTGTGTTTAATCTAGCCTTGAAATGCAGATTTTATCTTTCGGGTAAAATACTGCACAGGCTGCACACCAATTTCTTTTTCACGCATGGCTTTCATAGCCATAACAACAGCCACTGCACCAGTAGCAGTGGTGGTGTAAGGAACATGCAGTTCAAGAGATGCACGACGAATGGTGTATGAATCCTCCGTGGTACGTTTTCCCATTGAGGTATTTACAACCCAGGTGATTTGATTATCCTGCATTTTATCAAGGATATGAGGTCGTCCCTGAGAAATTGTATTTACCTGTTTACACTTCACATCATTTGCTTTCAAAAACTCTGCAGTTCCTGCGGTGGCAACAATATCAAAGTCCATCTCCACAAGTGTTTTTGCTGGAGCAAGGATGGTTTTCTTGTCACTGTCCCGAACACTTATAAAAACGGTTCCGGAAGTTGGGAGAACAGATCCTGCAGCAAGCTGAGCTTTAGCCAGTGCCAGGCCAAGATCATCATCAATCCCCATAACTTCACCCGTGGATTTCATTTCAGGCCCAAGCAGGGTGTCCACATTATCAAACCGATCAAACGGAAAGACAGCTTCCTTTACTGCCCAATGCTCGATCTCAATTTCTTTTACAAGTCCAAGTTCTTTGAGAGTTTTGCCCATCATTATTTTAGTTGCTAATTTAGCAAGAGGAACACCCGTTGCCTTAGAAACAAATGGAACTGTTCTTGAAGCTCTTGGATTCACCTCAAGGATGTAAAGATCATCATCCTTCACAGCATATTGCACATTCATAAGGCCAATAACACCAAGTTCAAGTGCCATGGCACGACTGGCCTCTTTAATCTCTTCGATCATGGAAGAAGATAAAGTATGGGGCGGTAATACACAGGCAGAATCACCAGAATGAATACCAGCCTCTTCAATGTGCTGCATGATGCCACCGATAATGGTGTCTTCACCGTCACAAAGAGCATCAACATCCACTTCAATGGCTTCCTTTAAGAACTTATCGATCAATACCGGATGATCAGACCCTGCAATACCGGGTATTGCCATAAAATCACGAATCTCATCGTTATTATAGACGATACGCATATCACGTCCGCCAAGAACATACGATGGGCGTACCACCACTGGAAATCCGATTCTACCGGCAACGACAATGGCTTGTTCCACTGTATGAACAGTGCCGTTATCCGGCTGTCGAAGACCAAGTTTTTGCAGAAACTGCTGAAAACGTTTTCGATCTTCTGCACGATCAATGGAATCAGGCGATGTTCCAACGATGGTCACGCCTTCTTCTTCAAGGGCAACGGCGAGATTCAGCGGAGTTTGCCCACCAAATTGTACGATGACACCGTCTGGTTTTTCAAGATCGATAATATTTAAAACATCCTCAAAGGTAAGAGGTTCAAAATACAATTTATCCGATGTATCATAATCGGTTGAAACGGTTTCAGGATTA
The DNA here is from genome assembly GCA_030635405.1 of Desulfocapsa sp. The sequence continues at coordinate 2,437 of DAOVZA010000201.1, read as the reverse complement.
GAATTCACCATAATGGATTCTACGCCAATCTCTGCAAGAGCAAAGGCGGCATGAACACAGCAATAATCGAATTCAATTCCCTGACCAATACGATTAGGCCCTCCACCAAGAATCATAATGGTCTTGTTCTCGGTGGCTGTTGCCTCATTTTCCTGTTCGTATGTTGAATAATAATACGGTGTATACGACTCAAATTCCGCAGCACAGGTATCAACCAGTTTATATACAGGTGTAACACCTTCTTTCTTTCGCAAATCACGAACATCCTTACTGGAGGTTCTGGTGAGAAAGGCAAGCTGATGATCAGAAAATCCGTATTCCTTACAACTCCTGAGGAATTCCGGTGTCAGTCCCTGAAAACCCTGCTCACGAATACGATTCTCTTTTGCGACTATCTGCTGGAAATTATACAAAAACCATGGGTCTATCATGGTCAATTCAAAAAGTTCTTCTATTGATTTATCACGCCTTAACGCTTCATAAATATACGAATAACGTTTGGAACTCGGCTTACGCAGGCCAGCTTCAAGATCTTCAAGTTCGAGATGGACAAGCTCTTCCTTCCCATCGGCACCAAAACCAAAACGTCCGGTTTCAAGAGAGCGCATCCCCTTCTGGAATGCCTCTTTAAATGTACGACCCATGGCCATGGTTTCACCCACGGATTTCATTGCGGTACTTAAGACATCTTCTGCTCCAGGGAACTTTTCAAAGGTCCAGCGTGGAATTTTCACCACACAGTAATCAATGGTCGGCTCAAAGGCGGCGTAGGTTTCACGGGTAATATCGTTCTTCAATTCATCAAGTGTGTAACCGACAGCCAGCTTTGCCGCTATTTTTGCGATGGGAAAGCCTGTGGCCTTAGAAGCCAGTGCTGAACTCCTGGAAACACGAGGGTTCATCTCAATAACCATGAGTTCCCCATCCTTCGGGTTCACTGCAAACTGCACATTTGAGCCACCGGTTTCAACACCAATCTCACGAATAATAGCAATGGAGGCATCACGCATATCCTGATATTCACGATCAGTCAGCGTTTGCGCAGGAGCAACGGTAATAGAATCACCGGTATGAACACCCATGGCATCAATATTTTCAATGGAGCAGATAACGACAACGTTATCCTTGGAATCACGCATCAACTCAAGCTCGTACTCTTTCCAGCCAAGAAGACTACGTTCAAGCATAATCTCGGTGGTCATGGAGAGATCGAGACCTAATGATGATAAGTCTTCAAGCTCCTGACGATTATAGGCAACACCACCACCCGTTCCGCCAAGAGTAAAACTTGGTCGAACGATCACAGGAAATCCGATATCATCCCCGGCCTTCATTGCAGCCTCAAGGGTATGTACAATATGAGATTTAGGGATGTTCAAGCCAATGTTCTCCATGGCTTCCTTAAATTCTTCTCTGCCCTCTGCTTTTTTGATGACATCAGTATTTGCAGCCAGCATCTCTACATTATACTTTTCGAGTGCTCCCATCTCCGCAACTTTGATCGCAGTATTGAGCGCAGTCTGTCCACCAAGGGTGGGAAGCAAGGCATCGGGGCGTTCCTTTTCAATAACCTTGATCACCATTTCAGGAGTAATTGGCTCAATATAAGTGGAATCGGCAAGTTCCGGATCGGTCATGATAGTGGCCGGATTGGAATTGATGAGAACAACTTCATAGCCCTCTTCCTTCAAAGCCTTCACTGCCTGAGCACCTGAATAATCAAATTCACAGGCCTGACTGATAATGATTGGACCAGAACCTATGATGAGAATCTTCTTTATATCTGTTCGTTTTGGCATGAGATACAGTATTTGGTTATTTTACATTAATGGGCAGCAGATTATTTTCGCATCATTTCAATAAATCTATCAAAGAGATACATCGCATCGTGTGGACCGGGAGCATGTTCCGGGTGATACTGAACGGAAAACGCCGGATATTTTTTATGGCGCATGCCCTCAACGGAACCATCGTTTAAATTAATATGGGTGAGTTCCACGTCATCTGTACTCAAACTATCCATATCCACACAAAAACCATGGTTCTGGGAAGTAATTTCCACCTTACCGGTGCTGAGATCCTTCACCGGCTGGTTTCCGCCACGATGACCAAATTTGAGTTTAAATGTGGAACCACCATAGGCAAGACCTAAAATCTGATGACCAAGGCAAATTCCAAACATCGGTTTTTTACCAAGTAATTCACGGATGGTTTCAACCACGCCTGGTACACCTTCAGGATCACCTGGGCCGTTGGAGAGAAAAATCCCATCAGGATTCATGGCAAGCACGGTTTTGGCATCAGTTGATGCCGGAACCACCTGTACCTGACAGCCTTTTTCAGTGAATATACGAGATTGATTAAACTTCAGGCCAAAGTCAAAGGCTACGACCTTCAAAGGATTATCAATTCCTGACTGCGCTGTGGCAAAATCAGT
>DAOVZA010000406.1 GCA_030635405.1 Desulfocapsa sp. | reverse complement strand
GATTCAGCACCGACTTGGCAAAAGGGTGAAACTCATTGACTCTTCCATTGAAACCGCTCAGTATGTAAAAGATTTTCTTGTTCGTAATCCAAATATTGTATCAAAACAAGGAGCTGTCACTCGTGATTACTATGTCTCTGACAGCACGAAAACAGCCAGACAAGTGGCTGAACGAATTTTTTCCCGTCCAATGGAGCTGATGTTTGCATGAAAACCTTTCCACTTACAAAATATGTCTTCATAATCTTTTTATTCTTTATGTCTTTAGTCGTAACCAGTCCGGCAACTGCCACTGAATCACCGCTTGCTGTGGCCACAAGATTACAGAGCAACTTTGATACCATCCAATCACTCAGTTTTGACTTTACCCAAGACACCAGAGGGCAACTGAGCGGTCGTCCTAAAAAAGGCAGTGGTCAGGCATTTTTCATCAAAAGCAACGATAAGGGAAAAAAATCAGGCAAAATGCGTTGGAACTATTCGTCCCCTGACAAGCAGGTTCTGGTGAGTGATGGCATCACATTCTCCATGTATTTTGAGTCCATGAACCAGATGATTATTACCCCAGCAAAAGCCTTACAGCAGGATCTTACCTTCTCTTTTTTTACCGGTTCCGGCAATCTCATCGAAGACTTCAGTATCCTGCCAGCTGACCATGAAGAATCGTCAACGAATCAGACAGATATCATAAAACTCATTCCAAAATCAAAACAATCTCAAGTTGCTGCAATTCATCTCTGGGTAACAAATGATTCTCTTATCAGACGAATTGAAATCCTTGACCATTTTGACACCTTAACGGTTTTAAATTTCAGTAAACTGTCTGTTAATACTCTTGATAGAAATGACACTGATCTTATGAAGCGTCTCTTTCAATTTACGCCCCCTGAAGGCACAGAAATTATTCATCAGTAATGGATACGCCGAAACCTTTCAGGTTGGGTTTGATCTCCATGCCATGGTCGATCTTCAATCGTCCATCCATTCAGCTTGCCACTCTTAAAAGCTGGCTCGATACAAATGAAAATGGTGTAATCACAACAACCGTTTTCCATCACTATCTTGCTGCATCTTCTGCAATCGGAACAGAGACCTACCACTATCTTGCAAAGAACAGTTGGGCTGGTGAATCTTTATATAGTCCCATGCTTTTTCCAGAGCAACAGCCACAGGCCGAAAAACTCTTTTACGAGAGTTGCCGACACGAAAAAAGCCTAAAACATCTGAATTTTGAAACATGCAAACAGCAGCTTGAACAAGCACTTGTTGATTGGCTTGAAACTATTGATTTTGCATCCTATGATTTAATTGGATTTTCGATCTGCTTTAACCAACTTATCTCTTCACTCACGGCAGCGGATAGAATAAAAAAACGATTTCCTAACCTGCCAATTGTTATTGGTGGCTCGGGATGTGTTGGTGAGATAGGTAAATCTCTGCTGCTGAGCTTTCCACAAATAGACTATGTGATCAGTGGTGAGGGAGAAGACGCTTTGAGTCAGCTTTGTCACTCACTGCATACTCCAAAAAATGTCGACAAACTACCGCCACAGATCATGAGTTTAAAGACAGTGGCCGATATAAAAAGTAGCTGCAAAGGAATTGCTGATCTCAACCAGCTGCCAGTTCCGGATTTTGCCCCCTACTTTCATGAGATGAGCCTTGTTTTCCCAAGCCAACCCTTTGTTCCTGTGCTTCCAATTGAATTCTCACGAGGCTGCTGGTGGAACAAATGTACATTCTGCAACCTGAACCTTCAATGGCGTGGATATCGGTGGAAAACAGCTGAGACGATGCTCAAAGAAGTAGCTTTACAATGTGATCGCCACCAGTGCCTTGATTTTTGTTTTACAGATAATGCTCTACCACCCAAAGAAGCTGATATCTTTTTCAGCACTCTGGCCACAGAAGAAACTGATTACGACTTTTTTGCAGAAGTGCGAGTCATAACAGATCCGGATACTCCTTTGCGTTATCGTAAGGGCGGCCTTTCAACCATTCAGGTGGGTATCGAGGCATTATCAACAACTCTTCTTAAAAAAATGAAGAAGGGTACCAGCTCAATTGAGAATGTTGCCGCAATGCGACAAAGTGCTGAGGCACATATCAGGCTCGACGGAAACCTTATCACCGAATTCCCCGGAAGTAGCATGGAGGAAATTCAGGAAACATTGAAGGCTCTTGATTATGTACTCCCCTACACACCTTTAACAGCTGCCTCTTTTTTCCTTGGATATGGATCTCCTGTGGAAAATAGTCCTGAAGACTATGGGATTCTTGCCGTTACCCAACATTCAAAGAACAAAAAACTCTTTCCTGAAAAACTCCTTAAAAATTTAAACATGCTTATCAAAGATTATAGGGGTGATCGCACTATGCAGCGGAAACAATGGAAAGAGGTAATCAGCAAGATTGAAGCATGGAATATTTTTCATGATAAACGCAACTCATCACATCCACCTCTTGGATATCGGGATGGGGGGAAATTTATTCTTATCCGCCAGGAACAGCACAGTGGCCCCACTCTTCAGCATCGACTCCAGGGTGCTTCCAGAAAGATTTATTTCTTCTGCCGAAAAATTCGTTCCTTTG
>DAOVZA010000132.1 GCA_030635405.1 Desulfocapsa sp. | reverse complement strand
GAAGTAACATTCACTGCTGTTTTTATCAACGAAAAGACCGGCTCAAAGGGTGGAATGAATGGAGATCCATTATATCCAGATGCTGCCATTCTTGATCCAGAGTTAACTATTAGTCTCCCTGCTCATGTAACAGCCTTTACCGGTATCGACGCCTTGACTCACGCCCTTGAGGCCTATACTTCGACTCAGGCCCACACAATATCTGAGATGTATTCGCTCGAAGCCATCAGCCTTATTGCCGATAACCTTCCAGCTGCGTATGCCAATGGCGGTAATCTTGAGGCTCGTTCTGCCATGCTTATGGGATCACTTCTTGGCGGAAAAGCACTTGCAACCGCAGGTGTAGGACTGGTTCATGCCATGGCCTACCCCATGGGCGGAATGTTTGGTATCCCTCATGGTCTTGCAAATGCTGTTCTCCTTCCCTATGTAATCGAGTATAATCTTATTGGTGATTTAGAAAAATTTGCTATTCTTGCTCGAGTTTTAGGTCAAAACACTGACGACCTTACTCTTAGAGAATCAGCAAGTCTCTGTGTAGATGCACTCTTTAATCTTAATGAAGATGTCGGTATTCCAGCGACCATCAAGGATCTTGATATCCCCTTTGATTCGATCCCTGAGATGGCAAAGATTGCTCTCACAGTGACTCGTCCTGTGGAAAACAATCCTAGACAACCCACACTTGAAGATGTGATTGCTATATATGAAACAGCCTTCAGTGGCGATCTTTCATTTTAATTATATAATAAAATCCTTTAAACCGATTTTTATCCAGGACAGAATCTTCTGTCCCCCACAACTCTTTCTATGGAGGAAAGACAATGAATAAAGTATTTGGAATTATGTCAGCAATCGGCCTCAGCATGGTCATGACTTTTGCTACAGCAGCAGATTCCCACGCTAAAAAACGTATCGTTTTTGGTGGTGGTCCCGCTGGTGGAACTTTTCAGGTTGTTGCCAATGCTATCCAGGTATATAAACCTGTTAAAGCTATGGAAGACTTCACTGTTAAAGCACAATCTTCTGCCGGTTCCGTAGAGAACTTAAGAAAAGTAAACTCTGGAAAATCTGATTTTGCCACTGTTTACTCTGGACACGTTTATCTTGGTGCCAACGGCATGATGAAAAACGACACCAAAAAATATGAGAACGTATTGGCCGTTGCCTATCTTTATGGTGCTCCTGCTCAGCTTGTAGTTCGTGCTGGTTCCGGAATCAAATCCGTAAAAGATCTTGCTGGTAAAAAAGTTGGTGTTGGTAATGCCGGTTCCGGTGCTTTTGCTAACTGCGAACTGTTCTTCACCCACATGGGCGTATGGGACAAAGTTGAAAGAAACGCAATGGGTTACAACGATGCTGCTGCAGCATTCGGTAACAAACAACTCGATGCATTCTGGCTCTTCACCGCATTCCCATCCGGAGCTGTTATCATGGCTGCTCAGACCAATGATATCGACCTCATTGACCTTGAAGCCGATGCAGTTGCTTCCTGTTTTTATGAAAAATACCCCTACTTCTCAAAACTCACTGTTCCTGCAGGAACCTACAAGGGCGTAGACGTTGACTCTCCTTCGTTCCAGGATTCTGCTCTCTGGGTTGCTAACAAAGACGTTGCTGACGATGTTGTTTACAAACTTCTCACAGCTATCTACACAGATGAAGGTCTTGCTCACATGGTTGGACAGAAAAAAACCTTCAAACACATGTCTCTTAAAACTGGTGTTAATGGAATCGTTACTCCAATGCATCCAGGTGCCATCAAATTCTGGAAAGAGAAAGGTCTGCTGTAATACCTTTTTTTCCTGAAGTTTTTAAGCGGCAGAGTATCTTCTTTACTCTGCCGCCTTTTCGGTATCCATTGTAAAACGGATATCGAATGTCGAACAAGGATTGTCGAGTAAGACATTTCCTGAATGGTAATATTCGACACTCCTTGTTCGACACTATTCACTTTGCGTTAACATTATTCTTCCAGACGAGGTTCTTCCGTGTACGATGATTTGAAACGATTTGAACAAATTCTCTTTGATATCTGTGCCGTAGGATTGCTATTATTCTACTCATATGCTGCTGTTATTTCCCCTGCTGCCACACAATACCATCGAGGAGCATATGTCATTGTCACATATGTTCTGGTCTTCCTTCTCTATCGCTCCAAATCTCCACTTGGCAGAGTTATCGATTACATTTTGATACTGCTCTCAATTGGAAGTATCAGCTACTGGATAATGAATTTTGAAGCCATTAATTATCGTACAGGTGCCGAAACTCAGCTTGATACATGGATAGCCATGATAGGCGTGCTGCTAGGAATTGAACTGGCAAGACGTGTTGTCGGTAATATCTTTGTCGTTATTGGTGTTCTCATGCTTGGTTACGGGGTATACGGCGATGCCATGCCTGATCTTGTCTCGCATGCAGGTGATACCTTCCCGGCTCTTTGTACATCCATCTTTTATAAAAGTGATGGTATATTTGGTATTATGGCCAATGTTCTTGCCACCTATATTTTACTCTTTGTTCTCTTTGGTGCCTTTCTCGAAAAATGTGGCGCCCAGAAATTCTTTATCGATTTTCCTCTTGCTGCAGTTGGCCATAAAATTGGTGGGCCAGGTAAGGTTGCTGTTATCGCCTCCGGTCTTTTTGGTTCCATCTCAGGTAGCGCCATTGCAAATACAGTCTCTACCGGAGCCTTTACCATCCCCATGATGAAAAAGGCTGGATTTAAACCTCATATAGCTGGTGGTATTGAACCAGCGGCCTCCATTGGTGGTATGTTTATGCCGCCCATCATGGGTGCCGGCGGATTCATCATGGCCGAGCTTACAGGTCTTCCCTATTCACGTATCATGCTGGTAGCACTTTTTCCTGCTATGATGTATTTTTTCTCAGTCTTTGTAATGGTCCATTACGAAGCCAAGAAAAACAATATAGTCGGTGAGAAATCCGAACACAGCGCCTGGGAAATCTTTAAATCCGAATGGTATTACACTCTTCCTCTTATTGTTATTACCATCTTTATGCTGCTTGGTTATTCTCCTGGTTATTCAGCAATTCTTGGCCTGGTAACCTGTATTGTAATTTCCTGGTTCCGCAAAGAAACCAGAATAGGTCCCAAAGAATTTCTTGAGGCATCCAGAAAAGGCGCTGAGTCAAGTCTTAAGATTGGTGCAACAGTTGGTGTTATTGGAATCATCATTGGTGTTCTTACATTTAGTGGCCTTGTACTGACTTTTGCTGATATTGTCATTGAGCTTGCTGGCGGATCACTTGTTATGACCATCTTCCTCATTGCCCTTGCATCCCTTGTACTTGGAATGGGAGTTCCTGTTACCGCAGCTTATCTGATTACTGCAGTGGTTGCGGTACCAGCGCTGACTCACCTTGGCGTTAATATGCTTGCGGCTCATATGATCGTCTACTGGCTTTCACAGGATTCAAACATTACGCCGCCTGTCTGTATTGCAGCTTTTGCAGGAGCAACGATTGCCAAGGCAAATATGTGGAAGACTGCCTTTTCTGCCTTTAAATTTGCTAAATTCCTTTATCTCGGACCCTTCCTTTTCGGGTTCGTACCAGGATTTTCCCTCGATGGCAGTGCCATGGATATCATTAAGGCATTTATAATGATCATCTTTGCGACCTGGCTATATTCCTATCTTCTCAGCGGTATGTGGATTAAAACCTATTTTAGTAAAGGTAAGACTGCCTAAAAGATCTTTAAGTAAAACAGAGCTCATATCCATTATTTTTTGGGTATGAGCTTTTTTAATATCAACAAAGTGAATATTTTCTTGTTTGTTCACTGTTCATTGTCTCCATTTATCCTATGGCAAAGATTTCCACACACGATCAAATTCTTCTGGCAGCCAAATCACGTTTTGGCCATTATGGTTTCAACAAAACCACCATGGTTGAGATAGCAAATGATTGTGACATGTCTGCCGCCAATATTTATCGTCATTTTAACGGGAAGAATGATATCATAGCAGCGCTTGCAATAGAACTGCTCAGATCCCAGGAAGATGAACTCTCAATAATAGTCTCTAGTAGGTATCCAAGTAGTTCTGCAAAACTTCATGCTTTCTTTCAAAAAGCACTTATTTCCACACAAACGTATGTAACAGAACAGTCCAAGATTAAAGAAATGGTTGATTTTATCTGCAAAGAACGTTTTGACCTCGTTCAGGCACACAGTCAAATCATTGTAGATCTTATTGGTAGCATCCTTAAAGAAGGTAAACTCAATAGTGAATTCTCCATTGAGGACATTCAAAAGACAGCTACATCATTTAAAGAAGCAACGGTAATGTTTCACACCCCATTATTCATGGAAATGTATTGCACAGAAGACCTGCAAGCCTCCTGTGAAAATATAATCAATCTCCTCATCAGTGGCGTAGCTAAGTAACAACAGGATCAAATATGCAAAGAATAGAAAACTGGATCGGAAATCTGGTTGTTCAATATCGTTGGCTTTTAGTGATTGCTTTAATAGGATTTGCGCTTTTTTCTGCAAGCGGAATGCGCTTTCTTGTTTTTTCCAATGATTCAAGAATGTTTTTCTCCAAGGAAAACCCACAACTTCAGGCCCTTGAAACACTTGAAAGCACCTACACTAAGGTTGAGAATGTTCTTTACATTATTGCCCCAAAATCCGGTAATATTTTTGAGAAAAAAACACTTGCTGCCATAGAATTTCTTACTGAAGAAGCCTGGAAAATCCCTTTTTCAAGCCGTGTAAATTCACTCAGCAATTATCAGCACACACGAGCATTTGAAGATGATCTTATGGTTGAGGATTTGATCTCAGATTCCCAAAACCTCAGTTCTGAAAAAATAGCGGAAATTAAAGCAATTGCTCTCTCTCAACCAATGCTGCTCAAGAGTATTATTGATGAGAGCGGCAGTGTCACAGCGATCAATATCAATATCATTAAACCAGAGGATGGAAGCTACAATCTTGAAGATGTAAACAGTGCCGCACTGGATCTCGATAAAGTCCTGAAAGATAAATATCCATTTCTTGATATCTATCTCACTGGCGGAGTAATGATTGATGCAGCTTTTGGGGACGCTCCTGAAAAAGACATGCGCTCCTTGATCCCCATCATGTTTGGACTGCTGCTCTTTCTTATTGTTGTTTCACTGCGATCTATAATGGCAACTGTAGCCACCCTTATCGTAATTATTTTTTCCACCATAACAGGTCTTGGTATTGCAGGATGGATTGGTATTGTCCTCACGCCTGCTTCTGCAAATGCCCCTATTATTATCCTGACACTTGCTGTTGCTGACTCCATTCATATTCTTGTCACGATTTTTTATCAGATGCGTCAGGGAACTGCTAAAAATGTGGCCATAAAAGAGGCCATCAGGGTAAATCTTAAACCCGTTCTAATAACAAGTGTCAGTACAGCAATTGGTTTTCTTACCATGAATTTTTCTGATGCTCCGCCTTTTAGAGATCTAGGTAATATTGTCGCAATGGGTGTGATGTCTGCTCTTATCTACTCTGTTCTCTTTATGCCAGCTTTTCTTGCCATTCTGCCTCTTCGTGTCAAACAGCATAAGACTGAACAGCACAAGGTTTTTGCACTCATTGCTGAATTTGTTATCAGACGCCGCACTCCTATTTTCTGGTCCATGCTCATAATGATCATTTTCACTAGCAGTGGCATATCCAAAATTTATTTAAACGATGAATTCATAAAATATTTTGATCGCAGTTATCCCTTCAGGATTGCCTCAGATTTCTCTGCCGAGCACCTTGCAGGACTTGAGATTATCGATTGGGATCTGAGTGCCGGAGAGGAAGGTGGTATTAATGATCCAAAGTATCTGCAGAATGTTGAAAATTTTGCAAACTGGTTCCGTGAACAACCTGAAGTGCGGCATGTATACACAATCACAGACATCATGAAACGTCTCAATGAGAACATGCATGGGGATGATCCTGCATGGTATAAACTGCCTGAACAACGTGATCTTGCCGCTCAATATCTGCTACTCTATGAGATGAACCTTCCCTTTGGACTTGACCTTAATGATCGCATAAATGTGGACAAATCGGCAACCAGAATGACCGTTTCAACTCCCAACCTCGGTACCGCTGCAATCCTTGATCTTGAGCAAAGAGGACGTGAATGGTTACACCTAAACGCCCCTGATATGGAAACATACGGCTCCGGACTCTCTATTATTTTTTCCTATATTTCAAAACGAAATATTAACTCCATGCTTAAGGGATCCGTCATCGCCCTAATACTTATATCGTTTATCATGATTTTAGCTTTACGAGACATAAAGCTTGGGCTCTTAAGTCTTGTCCCTAATCTCACCCCGGCATTTATGGCCTTTGGAGTCTGGGGACTGGTTGTTGGTCAGGTCGGACTTGCAGTTTCTGTCATGATTGCAATGACACTTGGTATT
>DAOVZA010000379.1 GCA_030635405.1 Desulfocapsa sp. | reverse complement strand
AATTACTTGTAACGATGCTTAAATCTCCAGTTGATAGCAAGCTCATTCAACAGAAGGCCAACGCCTATATTCAATTAAAGCAAGGTGGGTCTGGAAAAACCTGTCAATATATTGTAGATTTGCTCAAAATCGCACAGTAAACACAATCGATATCCAACATGCTTAAAACAATTATATGAAAGTTATTGCAATTATCCCCTCACGCTTCGAGTCTAAACGCTTCCCAGGTAAAGCACTTGCTGACATTCAGGGAAAAACGATGATCCAGTGTGTCTATGAGCAGGTACAAAAAAGCACCCTGATTGACGCCGTTTATGTGGCAACTGATAGTGATGCTATTCGTGACTCAATCCAGAAAATTAATGGCAATGTCATCATGACATCAGAAAAATGCAGTTCGGGAACAGATCGAATAGCAGAAGCCGCGAGATCGTTAAAACTTGAAGATACTGATATTCTAATCAATATCCAGGGTGACCAGCCGTTTCTGCAACCAGAATGTCTTAATGACCTGATAAACGCTTTTTTAAAGGTTCCTAACTTGAAGATGGGAACCCTTGCTTGTCAAATAACCGAAAGGGAAGAAATTGATAATCCCAACAATGTGAAAGTTATTTTTGATGGCGACAATTTTGCCATCTATTTTTCAAGAGCCCCTATTCCGTTTAACAGAGACAACACTCTAAATGCACCCTACTATAAGCATATTGGGATTTATGCCTATTCAAACTCTTTCCTGCAAAAATTCACGAGCCTACCCTACTCCACACTTGAAAACATTGAAAAGCTTGAGCAGTTACGAGTAATTGAAGATGGTCACAAGATACAGGTAACGGTGACAGAGTTTGATTCTGCCAGTGTGGATGCGCCAGACGATATAACAAAAATGCTTTAATCATCCTAAAACCATCTATTACAGTCAAAACAGCTCCATTTACATTTCTGCAATAGTGAAAAGTATTGTATGATTTTTTCTCTCTCATTAACTATGATGATCTCGTACATTATCTTTCAGTGAAACACTGAGATCCTTATTTTTAAAAACCCGCTTTTAGTAATAGCTTTATGACAAACAAAATACTTATCAACCGCCTTCTTGACCTCATTCGTCCTTATAAATACCAGTTCATGTTTGCAATGTTTGCAGCCCTTGCTGTTGCTGGATTGAGTGCTGCTCAGGCATATATGGTAAAACCTCTGCTCGATAAAATTTTTGTTGAAAAGAGTGCTTACTTTTTGGCAGTTCTCCCTTTTGCTCTTATTGTACTATTTATTACAAAAGGTTTTTTCTACGGCCTTAATTTTTATCTCCTTGAGAAAGTTGGCCAGACGGTTATTCGCGACATGCGTGCCAGAGTTTTCAGGCATATTCATCTGCAATCACTCTCTTTTTTCCATAAAAACCCAACAGGTGAGCTGATTTCAAGAGTTATCACAGACATTAACTTCATGCAGGCAGCCATATCAACCGTGGTTGTTGGGCTTTTACGTGATTTTTTACAGGCTGTTTTTCTGCTTGTTGTTATCTTTGCCATGAATTGGAAACTGGCACTCCTCTCAGTGATCTTCCTTCCTACAGCTGCAATTCCCATTGTTAAATTTGGCAGAGCTTTTCGCCGGGTCAGTACAGCCATGCAGGAACAAATTGCAGAAGTCTCAAACGTTATGCACGAATCCATCACCGGTGCACCCGTTGTCAAAGCATTTACAATGGAAGAATACGAATCAAAACGTTTTTCAGCACAGGTGCATACACTCTTTGAGACCATGCTTGAAAAAGCCAGATACCGTGCCATCCAACACCCTTTGATGGAGATAATCGGCGGATTTGGTATGGCTCTTATCATCTGGTTTGGGGGCAAAGAAGTTATTGCCGGAAACTCTACCCCGGGAACATTTTTTGCTTTTCTTACCGCCCTGGTGATGATCTACGAGCCGATCAAAGCAGTCAGTAAAATTAATGCCACTGTCCAGGAAGGCCTTGCTGCAGCAGTCAGGATTTTCAGTTTGCTGGATCAGGAGCCATCAATCCTCTCCAAACCAGACGCCAAGGACTTGCCCCCTTTCCAAAAAGAAATTTCTCTAAAGGACCTGCAGTTTAGTTACGATGGCAAAAATCCAGTTTTACACGATATCAATCTAACTGTACCAGCTGGAGAAATCCTTGCCATTGTTGGACCAAGTGGTTCAGGTAAATCAACCATTACCAGCCTTATCCCCAGATTCTTTGATATTGAGCAGGGTTCTCTACTGATCGATGGTATTAACATAAAAGATGTGACCCTGACTTCACTTCGTGATCAGATTGCCATTGTTACTCAACAGACTATTCTCTTTAACGATACCATTCGAGCAAACATTGCCTACGGAGATCAGAATAAATCTGAAGAACAACTGAGAAGTGCAGCCGATGCGGCCCATGCACTCAACTTTATTGAAGCCCTTCCTGAGGGTTTTAACACTATCATTGGTGAATCAGGAATCAGACTTTCTGGTGGAGAAAGACAACGGCTCTCCATTGCAAGAGCAATCCTCAAAAATGCTCCAATTCTGATCCTTGATGAAGCAACATCAGCACTTGATACAGAATCAGAGCGTGAAGTACAGAAAGCACTTGAGAATCTAATGAAAAATCGTACTACATTAGTTATTGCTCATCGTCTTTCCACTATTAAAAATGCAGATAGGATTATCGTAATAAAAGATGGAACGATTGTTGAAGAGGGGACACATAATGATCTGCTTGCCCTCAATGGTGAATATGAAACGCTTTATAATATGCAGTATCGTGATTAACCTATCATAAATGACTGATTTACAAATATGACTTCATTTCAAACAAAAATATCGAATGCTGCATCACCGCTTCTTATTCTTTTTGCCTTTGGACTTCCACTTTCAACCTCGGTTGGGTCAGTTCTT
>DAOVZA010000033.1 GCA_030635405.1 Desulfocapsa sp. | reverse complement strand
CTCGTTGCCAGCACCAGCTTAAAATTAAAACTTGTGGAGAAATCTGCTCCTCCTATTTTATAAACAAGGAGCAGTGGCAGGCAGACATAATAGACAAGCTTATTGATTTCAGAAAAGAAATCCCCGCTCACAAGCCCTATCCTACGAATAGTATATCCAAGCCCGATAACAAAAAATACCGGAAGAACAATTTCAAGAACACTCAGCATTTTATAAGGACTCTTTATGTCTTAGCATCAGTATGAAAAGCAAGGACCACATCTTTGTCACGACTGGTAATCTGACGGGCAACCTTTGCAGGAACGACTTCATACGCATCACCATATTTAATGATGGCAAGCAGACCACGACTCAGTTGTTCTATCATTTCTTCAGTGATAAAGATTCGTTCGATCCTACCCTCATCCACAAAGTGGTAAGCAGAACCAAAATCATCACGCTCCATTTTGTTCTGCTCTATGAGCTGTTTTACCTGTGCTTTCTGCTCACGCTTTCGTTTTTCTTCAGCCTGCTTTTGATTCAGCTGACGATTGCGTTCTGCCTGAGCTGCCCTCTCTTTTTTTACTTTATTACTAATCTGGGTCGAAGGATCTTCTTTTTTCTGTTTACGATTAAGATGCTTTTCCCGTTTAACCTTATTGGCCTGCTTCTTATTGACCAGACCGGCCTTTAAAAGCTGATCCTGAAATGGATTTCCCATGGTTTTTATTTTCCCTACAAAGTATTCTGTCTGATCTAAAAAAGGTTTTGCCTAAAATCCAAATGCACTTTAATCGAGAACGCTTTCTTACAACAGTTTTTCTTTAGCACGAGACTTTCTATGATCCATTTAAGCAACATATCCAAACAGTACGGCAGTCAGATTATTTTCAATAACTCCAGCCTCCAGATTCTTCCCGGTGTGCGCACAGGACTCGTGGGGCCAAATGGTGCAGGGAAAAGTACCATCTTTCGGTTGATTACAGGCGAGGAGGAAGCCGACAAGGGTGAAATATCCTGTTCTAAAAAGACAGTTATTGGATACTTTTCCCAGGAAGTTGGTGAAATGGCCGGACGATCAGCGCTGGAAGAAACCATGTCTGCTGTTGCTGAAGTAATGGCTCTTGCTGAGACAATCACAGAAATGGAAACCTCCATGGCAACTCCCATGGAAGATGATGAACTGGCTGAGTTACTGGAACGCTATGGAGACGCCCAGGAGGAATTTGAGCACCGGGGTGGTTATGATCTTGAGACACGCGCAAAATCTGTTCTCACTGGCCTTGGAATAGGACCTGATGATTTCAATCGCCCCGTGGAATCCTTCAGTGGTGGATGGAAGATGCGCATTGCCCTTGCAAAAATCCTCACCATAAATCCTGATGTTCTGCTTCTCGATGAACCCACTAACCATCTTGACATTGAATCCATCCTCTGGCTAGAAGAATGGCTCAAAAATGATTTCAAAGGTGCTCTGCTCATGACAAGCCATGACAGAACATTCATGAACTCCATCGTCAGCAGAATCGTTGAAGTTGCCAACAAAACAGCCACAACCTATGGAGGTAACTACGATTTCTACTTAAAAGAACGTGAAATCCGCAGAAAGAACCTTCTTGCCAGTTACAGAAGACAACAGGAGATGCTGGCTAAGGAAGAAGATTTTATTGCACGCTTTGCTGCTCGTGTTTCTCATGCCGCACAGGTACAGTCTCGCATTAAAAAACTGGATAAAATCGAACGTATCGAACTCCCACCTGAACAAAAAACCATGCGCTTCAGCTTTGCAGAGCCGCCCCGCAGCGGTGATGATGTGGTTGCCATGGAAGATCTTGGTAAATCATGGGAAGTTGAAGACAACAGTACAAAAGATGTCTTCAGTGGAATTAGCGGAATGATCAGACGTCAGGAAAAAATTGCAGTGGTTGGAGTCAATGGTGCCGGAAAATCCACTTTTCTAAAAGTAGTAGCAAAGGAAACAGAACCTAGCAATGGAATGATAACTCTTGGTGCCAACGTATCAGTTGGTTATTTCAGTCAGCATTCAATGGATGTACTCGATGGCAGAAGAACTGTATTTGAAACAGTACAGGAAGTAATGCCCCAGGCCCATATCGGGACTATTCGTAACATATGCGCCGCCTTTCTCTTTCAGGGTGATGATGCGGACAAGCGTATCTCACTGCTCTCTGGTGGCGAAAAAAGCCGTGTGGTTCTGGCCACTTTACTTGCTCGTCCTCTTAACTTTCTCATTCTTGATGAACCCACTAATCATCTCGATATGCAATCTCGAGAAATCCTCCTTGGGGCTCTGCAAAAATTTGCAGGAACCGTTCTGCTGGTAAGCCATGACCGTCATTTTCTACACTCACTGGTTGATCATGTCATGGAGATTGACCATGGCAAAATGCGTCTCTATGGCGGAGATTATAATTACTATCTGGAAAAATCATCCACGACAAACAATTAAATGAACTTCTCCATACTTCCGTAACATCTGCGGTATTGTTTTACAGATAGAAAAATATCTGCTTTATTGTTATAATTCATAAATTACGAATACAAATCAGATCACCCCCCGGAGAATGACGATGAGGAAAAGATATTCAATGCATCCGTTAATGAAAACAGTTGCCGGATTTACTGCCACAACCGTTTTAGGCCTGAGCATGGTACAGCCAGTATTTGCTTTCAACTCCATTGATGATTTTGGAGCAGGAAGTAATGCACAGGTTTACGGTCTCTCCTTCACCGGAGATTTCAATCTTAACAGAATGAGCGTAAACACCTTTGCCCACACTCCGGTGGAAGGAATACACAACAGCTATTATGACGGCGGAATTGTTTCTTTATCCAATGGAATGATAAAAACAGATCTCCCGTTATTAACCTTTGGTGACGATGTTCGTTATCCAGGAATTTTTTATAACCATGATGGTGAACAGTTTTACAATCATGTTCTTGGTGCAACCGAAGGTGTTCAAAAATCAGAAAGTTTAATCTGGGCTTATGTCCTGGGTGGACTTGCTGTTGCAGGTATTATCTACACTATTTCTGACTCCACCGATAACAATACTCCTCCCATCGACCTTTATCCTGAGGAAGAAGTTGTTGATGAAGAGGATACCACTGTTGAAACAACCACCGATACAGGTACAGAAACTGCTACAGATCCTGTTCCGGAAGAGACAGACCCAGCGACTGAATAAAGTGTACCATCCCTCTCTTGATCCATTGGAGAGGGAAACACTGCACCTTGTCTCCACCATACACGCCACCAATCCCACGACCCGTTAAATTCCAGAGGTAAGCCCATGCAGTGTCCCAGCTGTGGAAATAAACAGACAAGCAATATTGAGTGTGAGCGCTGTGGCATTATCTTTAAAAAGTATACTATACGTCAAAAACGATTGGCTGATGAAAAAACAGCCCGTGAAGAGCAAAGTGTTCAAAAGAAAAATTCAGCCACTGGAATAATTGTCGCCTTAATCATAGGACTTACAGTAGGTGGTGGTGCTTTCTTTTATTTTGGAAACAACTCTAGTTCTGTTCCTGATACCGCTATTATCACTCCTCAGGCAAAAGTACCCAGCAGAGAGGTTACAAAAAAGAGCAGTGTACGACCAACCTCTTCAAGACCTTCATCCTCAAGAAACAGAGAAGACAATTCCCTTGAAGGACTGGCCCTTCAGCTCAATGAAAGCAATCCTGCAAATACTGCCATTGAAAAAGCACGTAATGCTACAGTTTTTATCAAAACCAGCTGGGGTAGCGGCTCCGGCTTTTTTATCTCTGATAATGGTTTGATTATCACCAACAAGCATGTACTTCAGATGCAGGAAAAGGAGCTAAACACTCTCAATGCCAATGCGGATAAATTTGCAAAACTTCTTGGACGTGAAGAAAACAATTTACGCTATTTAAGAAATCAGGTCCCGCAGGTGAGAGATAAAGAAATGCAGCTGCAGCTCCAGGAAGAGATAAGGGAACGAGAAAGAGAATATGCAAAGTATAAAGGTTTACATAAAGAGTTGCTCAATAAAATATCTGACATAGAAACAGCATCACCCACCGATGACGTCGAAATAATACTCATCGATGGCAGTTCCTGGGCAGTGGAATCTGTAACCTTAAGCGATCAACATGACCTGGCTCTGCTCTCCATCAGCGCTTACGGTTCTCCCTATCTTGCCATATCCCGTACAGCCAGAGATCAGGGACAAAAAGTATACACCGTGGGCAACCCTCATGGCCTCAGACATACAGTCACGTCAGGTATCATATCCGGTTACAGAACCTTCAATGGCGTTTCCCTGCTCCAGACAGATGCACCTATCAATCCCGGCAATAGTGGTGGGCCTTTGGTGGATGAAGCAGGGAGAGCACTTGGAGTAAATACCATGATAATCCGTGACACCGAAGGTATAGGATTTGCGATTCCCATGAAATCCGTTTTTGAAGAATTTGGAAACTATCTCCCTGAATATTAACTAACCAACCGACCCAATAAAAAACCAAATGAGTGAAGACATAGACCTCCAGTATTTCAAGAAACGCCTTCAGGACCGAAAAAAAGATATCGAGCAGATAAAAGAAGCCAAGAAAGAAGATACTGCACCGGTGGAACTGGATCAGGCACGAGTGGGACGACTATCACGAATGGACGCCATGCAGCAGCAGGCTATGTCTCAAGCATCTGATCGCTTAATGGATGTTGAGCGACAACGTATCCAAACTGCTTTAAAACGTATTGAATCAGAAGAGTATGGATACTGCATTCTCTGCGATGAAGAGATTGCCATCAAACGTCTGGAGTTTGACCCCAGTCTGTTAACCTGTATTACCTGTGCTCAGGAAGCGGAAAAAGCATAGGGACTATGCCAAAGAGCACTGTACAACAATCGGTAAAGACTTCGTACCTGGGAAAAGAGCAATCTGCCCAGATTAAGGGAGTGGCCATCATCATGCTGATTCTACACCACCTCTTTCTTTTCCCCTCGAGCAGACCATGGTTTACAAGTATTTGGGGAAATCGCTGGGGAGGTGTTGAATTCTTCCTTTCGGCAGTTGGCAAACTCTGCATCCCGCTCTTTTTCTTTGTTGGCGGTTACGGCCTCTGGCAAGTATCTCGCAAAGACACGCATATCTGGAAGAGTACCTTTCGACGCATAGGAAACCTTTACACCATTTATGCCGTTACAATAGTTGTGACAGTACTCCTGTTCTTCTTTGTAGCCGACAAATGGGTGCTGATATCAACACAACACGCCGTTGAAACATTTCTTGGGATCAATGTGACAATCAGTGGTTCCTGGTGGTTTTTTATTATCTACGTTGAACTTCTTTTACTCACACCTCTGGCACTACTCTGGGTAAAAAAGTTTTCATGGCAATCACTTCTTTTACTTTCTTTTTTTATATATTTACTCTCACCTGAAAGTGGTTTCGTCTTTTTTTCTTCAAGAATAGAGCAATTCGGATTCTCTTCTCTGATGTATGAATTCTTCCCTCTAGATCTCTTTTGGTTTAACCAGATATTTTTCTTCACAGGATTCTGTTTTGCTGCCTCTGGACTTTTAAATACCGTCCTTGAGAAGTCTATAAACAATCTACCCAACCCTTTCCTGCGCAGCAGTATAGCCCTCACTCTCATCGGGCTGATTCTTTTCTTTCGCTACAACTTTATAGACATAGGAACATTCTCAGGAATTCTATCGGTGGGAAAAATCAATATCTTTCAGCGGGTCGTGATAAATGCCAGAGCTGACTTCATCCTTGGCCCTCTTCTGGTGTTTGCACTGCTTCTTCTCTTTCACCAGCGCAGACTTTCAATACTTACATTTTTAGGAAATCATTCGGCGGCCATCTGGCTGATCCACGGCTCCTTGATAGCAATTGCCATGACAACTCTCAAAAAACTTCGTCCGTGGTCTCCGCTCGTCTTTTTCTCCATCCTCTTCCTCTGCATTCTTTATGCACTGGCATATTCCACTTTCTCAAAATGGTTAAGGAACAGGAACTTTCTTACATAAAGATTTACTTAATATCCCAGATTATTCAGCTTGACGTTCTCGCAGAACTTTCAACTTTTCCACAATCATTGCTGAACGTTTTATTTTACTTTTCACAAGTTCGTTCCCGGGTTCAAGTTCAATAATATTTTCCCAGGATGTAATTGCCTGTTCATAAGAACCTACACGATAAAAAGAATCTCCAATGGATAACTCTTCCTGGACATATGCATTGATTTCTCTTTGCAGATGTTTCCGCATAAGATTAACTTCAAGGCTTTTCCGCATGCCCGGGGATATTTTAGAAAGATGGCGTCTGGCTGCAACTAAATCATTATAAGCCATCGCCTTATTGAAAAGAGTCATCCTCTTTTTATCTCTCTCTCTATCTATTTTTTTTCTATCATTCTGTTTTTTCTCACTGTTCTCTTGAAGCTGGCTATTCAATCTGTCCATCAAAGCATTTGCTTCCGCCCCGGGAGACAGCATTACAATCAAGGGTATAACACGATTGGCCATTGAAACATCTTTTTCTTCAAGCAACTGCTCACCAAGTGGCAACAGTTGCAGAGCAATCTCATGAGCATCATTCTTAGTACGAGAATATCGCCATCTATTACTCAGATCTCCCGGATCATTTTCATAAAGGCTCTGCAATAAAGACAGTTTCTTTTGCAGCCATTCACCGGTCACAATCAACTCTTCATGTTCCAAGGCAGCCATCTTCTTTTGAAAACGAAGCAGCATTTCCTTCTCTGCCACCTCAATAGCCTTAGAACCTCCACTTTTCTTTAATGCTTCAGTGAAGGTACTTTTTGCTCCTAGCCAGTCATTTCCCTGTTCCTGCTTAAGTCCTTTAGCAATAGTCTGTTTTTCATATAACCGCAGCTCATCCAAAAGTAACTTACGCCTTTCTTCTAATTCCAGAGCCTGAGGATCTTCTTCAGGGATCTCTGCAATAAGATCCATTGCTTTCCTATATTCCTGATCAACCCGATATTGATCAAGCAGAGCAAGACGGTCGGGGGCAGTGGTCAGGGATAAACAGCCTGAGAGGAGAAACAACAGAAAAGCAACTATAGAATACTTCATAACTCCCCTAATGGATCATCTCTGAGGTGCTCATATCTGCGATTTCAATGGGTTTGATCGGCTTCAAGAGAGATTTGATTTTCCAGATTTCCACAGGTACTGCAGTTCCTGGAAGTTGTACGGTGGGCCCCATGGAGGTTTCATACAATGTAGCTAATGAGAGAGACTCATGCAGTTCTCGGCTGACAAGTATCTGTCCGGCAGTTGCAACGGAAGACAATCTGGCAGCAAGGTTGACGGCACTGCCTATTACCGTGTATTCCATTCGTCTTTTGGAACCCATATTTCCAGCAAGCATCATTCCAGAATTTATGGCAACACTGAAATCCACTGTGATCAGCCCCTTAGCATTTCGTTTATGGTTAAACTCTTCCAGCACGCGTTGGATTTCTACACCACACCTCACACCGTTGATACTATGTTCTTCATCATGGACAGGTGCGCCGAAAAGTATCATGGCGCAGTCACCAATATATTTGTCGATGTGCCCCTTATGATCAACGGCTATTTGATCAATAAGAGTGAAATAATCGTTCAAAAGACTATTCATGTCTTCAGGATCAAGTTTTTCACTTAAACTAGTAAACCCAGAAATGTCAGCATACAGAACTGTAGCCATAACATGACTACCGCCGAGCCTGTTCGCGGAACCATCCATCAAAGTAGAGGCTACATTTGAAGAAACATAACGAGAAAATGTAGCTTCAACCTGTTTCTTTTCAGAAAGTCCCACTGTCATAGTATTCAGGGAAGTCATAAGTTGTCCCAGTTCATCTTTTCGATCTTCTATAAAGCGAAATTCATAGTTCCCCTGAGAAATTTCATTGGTTCCAGCAACAAGATCCTGTATGGGACGAGACAATCGCCTACCGAGCAAAACAGCAATAAAAACGCCAAACGACACCATAAAAACCGTTATCAACAATATAGTTTGCATGGTATTATCATAGGCCGCGCCCATGAAGGAACGATCAAAGGTAATGATGCAGTATCCCACTGTTAAATCTTCAAAAGAAATAGTGGTAACGTAGGTACTCAAATCAACTTTATCCTTTTCTCCCAATGACCATTGCAGGGGTTTTTTTGCAAGAACAGCCGCAGGATTATCACTGGGAATTATCCCGATGGATGAAAGAAGAACCGATTGATCGGAGAAGATGGCAACGCCCTCTATCCCTTCATTATATACAAGGTTGGAAATAAGTTGATCTACAGCTTGTAGATCACCAGCTAGAACCGGTTCAACCGCTGCTGTTGTTAACTGGTCACCTAGAGCTGCGGCATAGGAATCTGCCTGCCGATCAAAAACCTGACTCTGATTGCCCAGAATAAAGAGACTGAGCAAACCCATACCGACGATAATTACGGCTGTTAAAATGGTTGCGAGTTTGACGGAAATTGAGGAAGAAAGGGCTCCCATAAAGAAAAAAGAAGGAATGCCTTTTTTTCTTCCCGCCACTATTTTTTTCTCAATCATAATTGGATGAATTGAATTCTAAGTATTCTTCTTGTTCTCATACGTGGTTCATTGTATTCTTATTACATCTTGTAAACATACAACACAATTAATAAATTTTCTCATATTTTACTAATGGCAAGCCTAGAATACACAAACAACAGCTATCACACCCCTGCAGATGCCAGTTCTTTTTTCGGCAGATTACTCCCGTCATTCTCTTTCTATACACGATTTATGATGGAGATTTATCTAGCCAGTGTAAAAGCAAAAAAGGGCAAATATGGCGATGAGGAGTGGTTTCAGTCGAGCTACAATGTCCTTAAGGCATTGGAACGAACAGGGCTGAAGGTATCAATAACAGGCATTGAACACTTGCAGAGACTTAAATCACCCTGTGTTATTGTTGGCAATCATGTCAGCATGATGGAGACGATTATTACTCCTTCGTTTGTGGTTCAGGAGAGACCTGTAACATTTATAATAAAACAGAGTCTTCTTGAGTACCCGGTATTTAAACACGTTATGGGTTCCATAAATCCCATTGCTCTTAGCAGAAAAAACCCGCGGGATGACCTGAAGAAAGTATTCAGTGAGGGACAAAAACGGCTTGAAAGTGGCGTGTCTGTTGCTGTGTTTCCTCAGACCACCAGAGGAACTGATTTTGATCCTAAACAGTTCAACAGTATCGGAGTAAAACTTGCGTTAAAAGCAGGAGTTCCGGTATTGCCCCTTGCCCTGAAAACGGACGCCTGGACAAATGGTAAAATCATTAAAGATCTCGGAAAAATCCGCCCTGACATTTCAACGCATTTTTGTTTTGATGCACCAATCACAGTCGAAGGAAAGGGAAAAGAAGCGCATCAGCGGGTAATCGATTTTATCAGCGGGAAACTACAAGAGTGGCAATAGCTTCAAAAGAATCTGATTTCAGCCAGCCGCTTCGCCCTGCCTCATCCACAATTAAGACATAGTCATTATGAACTTTCCCCGGTTGCACCAGCCTGCCCTGTTGAATAGTACCGATGGAGGCTGCTGACTCAAAGGGAGACACTCTAATACGTGCATCTTCTGCCACAACCACGCCATCATGCCAGTGCTGATATTGCCCGGCAGCACCACTCCCTGAAAGTATTGTTAACAGCAGACAAACAGCAGCAAAGCTGTACCGTGATGTCTGCTTGGATATGATGGTAGCTGGAAGTAATAAAATAATTGCAAAAAGAAGAAAGGAACCCGATGCTATTGCCAGCCACTGATTCAATCCGAGGAAAGAAACAAAACGCTGAGTAATAGATTGCTCTTCCTGAAACAAGCCCTGATCTCTTCGTAGCAGTTCAAGATTCCCACGAATATCAGAATCTGACGGGTTCAGGCGTAAAGCGCGCTCATAGTTGAGAATAGCTCTGCCGCTCTGAGATGACTGTGCGTAACTGTTTGCCAGATTATAGAAAAGTGGCGCCGATATTTCATCTTTAAGCAGAGACTCAAAACTCTTAATTGCTGCCTGATAATCTCCCTGACTGTACGATGAGACAGCATCCTGAAACTGATCCTGTCGACTTTCTTCAGCAGCAGATACAAACTGCGCAACGAACAAAAAGAGACAACAGAAAAAAATATAATATCTACTCAAACACCTTTTCATACCAGACCTTCCAGCTCTTTTTTCAAGGCATCAGCAAATTCCTGCATTTGTCCGGAACTCAATTCCTGTCCGCCATAGGCACTTTCATCAGCAGCTTTAAAAAGTGGCAGAAGCGGAGAATCACTAGCCAATTGCTGCTGCAGGTCAGTGTATGTTATAGCTCCGGCTTCTGTTTCCCAGATAAGACCAAACTGTTCTTGAATGGCACGCCTGCACGATGCTAGAAAGCCACGACTATCATTGTTTGCAAGTGTTTGTTCAACTTCCTGTAAACGTACAAGCAATAGATGTTTCATGGCCTGTTCCCGCTGTAATCTTGGATTATTAGCATAACGCGTTGCCCGAACTTTAAAGAGTATCGTCCCAAGCAGAACCAACACTAAAAAACCAGCTAACAATTGAAACCATTTTTTTGTGAACAGAGGTGTTAATTCCCGATCTGTATCACCAATATCGAGATGTAGAGGGGCTAAATTAGCAAGGGGTGGCACAACACTTTTTGTCTCTATTCGTTGTGTTGCTTTACTTTGCTGAACAACCTCCTGTTTGGACGGAAGAGGTTCGACCGTTTCAGAGATCACACCCTTAAGTTTAATGGGAGTAGCATCCACGCTAAGAGTCTTATAAGTGGTTTCGACGG
>DAOVZA010000095.1 GCA_030635405.1 Desulfocapsa sp. | reverse complement strand
CAGCTTCAGGCTGAGGTGTATGCCCAGGCACTTGGCCAAGTGTACACATTTGGGCCCACTTTCAGAGCTGAAAATTCCAACACCAGTCGTCATCTGGCAGAATTCTGGATGATAGAGCCGGAAATGGCTTTTTGTGATCTTGCCTGTAATATGGAACTGGCAACTGATTTACTTAAATATGTTTTGCAGGATGTGCTGGAAAATTGCTCCGAAGATCTTGCTCTTTTCAATAAGTTCATTGAAAAAGGATTAGTGCAGAAGTTAAAGGATGTTGTGGAGAAAGATTTTGTTCATATTACCTACAGCGCAGCAGTTGAAGAACTCAGCAGCGTCGATAGTTTTGAATATCCGGTGAAATGGGGAATTGACCTTCAATCTGAGCATGAACGCTATCTCACCGAAGAAATTTATAAATGCCCGGTGATAGTAACTGATTATCCAGCAACCATTAAGCCATTCTATATGCGACTCAGTGATGATGGAAAGACTGTTGCTGCCATGGATATTCTGGTTCCCGGCATTGGAGAAATTGTAGGTGGCTCACAGCGTGAAGAACGACTTGATGTCCTTACGCAACGTATGGTCGAGGCGGATATTGATCTGGAAGAGTATGACTGGTATCTTGATCTTAGACGTTTTGGTACAGTCCCTCATGCAGGTTTTGGGCTCGGCTTTGAGAGACTTGTTCAGTTTGCAACAGGTATGAGTAATATCCGTGAAGCCATAGCGTTTCCACGCACTCCCGGATTTGCCCCCTGTTAAGGTTAAAATTAATGTCAAATAATGGAAGGAACAGTTGTGAGTAAAGGTCCTGGCGTACAAAAGATGTTTGATGATATTGCACCAAGTTATGATCTGATGAACCGAGTTATGACCATGGGACAGGATCAGGGATGGCGGCGTTTTGTGGTTAAAAAAGCAGGAGATCCCGGTGCTGGTGCAGTCCTTGATCTCGCCACAGGAACTGGTGACATAGCAGCTCTCATGCAAAAACAGCATCCTGAAGGGCAGCACCTTGGTGCTGATTTCTCCCTCAACATGCTGGCTGAGGCCCAAAAAAGATTTTCTGAGCAATCCATTGACTGGCAGGCCAGTGATGCCAATAATCTTCCCTATAAAAGCAATAGTTTTGAATCTGTAACATTTGGGTATCTACTGAGAAATGTCGATGATGGCCTTGTTGTACTTAAAGAAATACACAGAGTGTTAAAACCTGGCGGACGTGTTGTCTGTCTTGACACAACACCACCTGAAAAAAATCTTCTGTACCCGTTCATCCGCTTTTATTTTAAATTTGGAATCCCTTTGCTTGGTCGTTTCATTGCAAGTGATGAAGCTGCGTACAGTTATCTCACCGGATCAACCATGGGCTTTCATAAAGCAGGAGAACTTGCTGATATATTCAAAGAAGCAGGTTTTGTTGATGTGGATTTTAAGAAATTTATGATGGGAACCATCGGAGTTCATTGGGGAATAAAATAAAATATAATGTTGATACAACCGTTTACAACCAAGAGCCCTGAAGGCGAAAAATGTTTACAATCTCTTCTTGCAAGGTTTCAGCCCGCAGAAAACAGCTGTCGTGATTTGGTGGCTGATATCATTGCCCAGGTGAAGGAAAGAGGCGATGAAGCAGTCCTTGAATACTCAAGAAAATTTGATGCTCCGGATCTTTCCATAGAGAATATGAAGGTCTCAACGGAAGAGCTGAAAGAAGCCTACGGACTTGTTGATGACGATTTTCTAAATACTCTCACAATAGCCATAGAACGAATTCAGGTGTTTCATGAACGGGAAATGGAAGATTCCTGGATGCAGACCCGTGAAAACGGAACCATCGTAGGTCGTATGGTACGCCCGGTTGATGCCGCCGGATTGTATGTTCCGGGAGGGCAGGGGGGCTCAACCCCACTTGTTTCGTCTGTGCTTATGAATGGTATACCAGCTGGTATCGCAGGTGTGAATCAGCGGGTTATGCTTACTCCACCAAATAAAGAAGGGAAAATCAGTCCTCACTTACTTGTGGCGGCACAGGAGATTGGCATTGTCGATATCTTCAAGGCAGGTTCAGCCTGGGGAATTGCAGCTCTTGCATACGGTACCAAACAGATCCCTGCTGTTGATGTAATTGTTGGCCCTGGCAATCAGTTTGTAACAGAAGCCAAATCACAGGTATCTGGAATGCTGCGTATCGATATGATAGCTGGTCCTTCTGAAGTTTTGATTGTGGCAGATGAAAGTGCCAAGGCTTCTCATGTTGCTGCCGATATGCTAGCGCAGGCGGAACATGATCCAATGGCTCTTGCTATTGTTGTGACCACTGAAGAAAAACTTGCAAAGGACGTTCTGGTAGAGCTTGATCGACAGCTTGAAAACTTAAGTCGTGCTGAGATTGCAACTAAATCACTGAGTGATCGTGGAGTAATTCTCATTGCAACAGATCTTGAAGAGGCAGTGAGTATTGCCAATGATATAGCCATCGAGCATCTGGAACTGATGGTTAATGATCCTTGGGAAATTTTGCCACAGATTCGTCATGCAGGAGCAATATTTTTAGGACACAATACACCAGAAGCTGCAGGGGATTACATTGCAGGCCCCAATCACGTGCTTCCCACCATGGGGACAGCCAGATTTTCGTCCGCACTTGGAGTTGAGACCTTTTTAAAGAAAAGTTCCATCATCAGCTATTCGGAGAAGGCTTTAAAAGAAGATGGCGATCATATTCGATTACTTGCTGGTCTTGAAGGATTGACCGCCCATGCCGCCTCTGTTACCGAACGTCTCAAAGACAGGTAGGCTGTGAAGGATTTCAATTTTATAGAGAGCCTGGCTGAAGGTTGCCATTCCCTTGGTTTACCAGATCTTGATGAAGCCGCATTTGAGAGACTCTTTCTATATTTTAAAGAGTTAAAACACTGGAGCAGGAGAATTAATCTCATTGCCAAAAAGGCAACGGATGAGGAAATCCTTGAAAAACACTTCCTTGACTCCCTCACTTTATTGCCATTACTCGTTGGCAATAATCCACATCTTTTAGATATAGGCACAGGAGCCGGGTTTCCAGGGCTTGTCTGTAAAGCCGCTAAACCCGAATTACAGCTCACCCTTGTTGAACCACGGCAAAAACGGGTCGCTTTCCTCTCACATATCAATAGAACCCTGAAACTTGAAAATGTTACAATTCTTGACTGTCGTGTTGAGGATGAGGCCAGGTTGTCAGCGAATGGCAATTTTACTCACATAACCAGTAGAGCAGTGAGCGAAGTGAAAGTGCTACTTGAGATGAGCAGCCGTTTTATGAAAACAGGAGTGCAGGTAATTTGTATGAAAGGACCAAAGTGGAAAGAAGAACTGGCTACTTGGCAAGAGTCCACATCACCATTGCAGTATTCACTTGATTCTCAGGTTCACCATATTCTTCCTTCCTCCAAGGTGAACCGAAATCTTCTTGTTTTTGTACCAGCATAGGCTGGCAGTCTGCTAATGGCTTGTGTATTTAATTGTCTTTAAACATTCTCGAACAGTACTGTAATCAAGAGGCTGAATCCAACCTGTAATCTTGGCAGATGTTGCTGCAACTGAATCCGTGGGCATTTTTTGCAGTGCAGTAGCAACTTTTGCTGAAAGAGAAGAAGATGTATGCACCATTGCAGCCATGGGCCATTCCGGATAAAGTCGGGTGCTGCGAACAAAAGGAAAAGAATCTTTTTTGGCGTTTATGATGTGAAATTCATTTAGCCTGATTTTACCCTCAGCTTGCATTCTTTCAAGTGTGTCAGTTCGCACTGTTCCTGCATCAACTTTTCCACCCTGTACTGCTCGTACAACAAGGTCATGGGTGCCGGCTTCCAGAAAAACAGAAGTGTCTTTCTCGGGATCAATATTGTTGTCAAGAAGGAGTCTCCACGCCATTTGACCACCTCCAAATGATGAAAACTTTACAGTCATAAAACGCTTTCCCCGAATGTCCTGAAGTTCTTTAATGTCACTATTACTCTTGCTGAAAATCACTCCGCCAAATTGACTCAAAGATTTGTGGCCAAGATCATTAATCATGGTAGCTATGGCACGAGCGTCATATTTCTTTTGCATCTCAACAAAGAGAGATGAGTTTGCCAGGAGAAAGTCTATGCGTCCGGTTTTGACCATGGTTTCGATCACTGTGAATTTTATTGGTATTATGATAACCTGTTCTTCCAGAACTTCAGTAAGATACACGCCAGTTTGCTGCCATTGGGCTAAGGCTCGGGGAGCTCCTCGTTTAGCAAGTACCCCAATCTTAATTTCCGCAGTGGCATTCCCCACAATGGCCAGAAGACACATGATTAACAGGAGGGAAATAATAGAGAATTTTGATAAAAGTTTCATTCCGGCCTCTCTTTCGCCAGAGATTCGTGAACAACTTTTGTAAGCCTGTTGATGTCTATGGGTTTGGCCAGATAATTAATGAAAATCGGGCTGTCCAGTGTTTTTTCAATGCTGGTATAACTGAGTCCTGTGCAGAGTACTATCGGAATGTCGGGACGAATAGCTAGGAGTTGCTCAGCTAGCTGCTGACCGGTGAGCTTAGGCATGGTCATGTCTGTAATAACCAGATCAAATTCATCGGGTGAATCCTGGAATGCCTTTAATGCCTCTTCACTGTCTGTGAATGAAGTTATCTGATAGCCAGCCCCTTCTAATATTTGCTGTTCCAGGGCGACAATGGTCTGTTCATCATCAACCATAAGAATGTGTTCGTTGTTCCCTGGAAAATTGAGCTTGTTTTCAAGTGCAATGAGTTTCTTTTCAGAAGAAAGATCCAGAGAAATTGATGGCAGATATATGGTAAAGGTGGTTCCTTTGTCGGGTTCACTGTACACACTGATTTCACCGCCATATTTCTTTATGATTCCGTGAACCACAGATAATCCCATGCCAGTGCCTTTACCCTCTTTTTTGGTTGTGAAGAAGGGTTCAAAGATTCTCTCTTTAACATCAGCAGGCATACCGCACCCTGTATCACTTATCCGAAGTACCAGATAGTTGCCTGGTGTAAGGTTACCCTTTAGTTTTGCTTCAAATTCATCCATGATTAGCTGAGTCAGTGAGAGTTCCAGGACTCCTCCCGATTCTTCCATGGCATGGTAGGAATTGGTGCAAAGATTCATGATGACCTGATGGATCTGGGTGGGATCAGCAATGGTGTTTCCGCAATTTGGATCGATATCAAGTTTGAACTCAATGGTGGTTGGAATGGAGGCTCGTAAGAGCTTCATTGATTCTTTTATAATGGGCTGGAGCTGTATCACATCCATTGAATGTTCGCGTTCTCGACTAAAGGTGAGGATTTGTTTCACCAGTTGCCTGGCAAGCCCTGAAGAGTGCAGAACTCGATCGATGTATGACTCAAGCTGGCTTTCAGGTTTTGCTTCAATTTTAATGAGCTGTGCGTAGCCAATTATAGGAGTGAGAATATTGTTGAAGTCATGTGCAATTCCACCGGCAAGCGTTCCAATGGCTTCCATTTTCTGGGACTGTCGATATTGAGCCTCAAGTTTAATCTGGTCTGTTATGTCTCTTGCGATATGGGCAATACCGACCCAACCCAATTTTTCATCATGAATTGGAAAGGCAGATACGTGAAAGGTCTTTTCAAGGTTGATATGTTGTATATCGTCATGATGACGTTTATGGTCACTGATGCATTGCACAGCAGGACATCCTTCACAGGATTTTGTATGGCCCCTGAATATTTCATAACAGCGCATTCCGATAAGTTCTTCCGGGTCTTTACCGAGTAATCTGCCGGTGGCATCATTGGCTTGAAGGACACGCATATCATTGTCCAGAATGGTAACCACGTCATCAACACTGTTAAAGAGTCTTTCCCAGTCTTTACGGCTTTTTCGAGTGTCCTCTTCCGCTTGTTTTCGGGATGACATCATAGTATTGAAGGAATCTGTTAAGAGGCCAATTTCATCAAGACCTGCGGATACAACTGTTTCATCTAAATTTCCGCGAGTAACTCGATTTGCACCGTCAATTAATCGATAGATCGGTTTTAAAATGTCTTTCCAGAAGAAAAGATAAATTCCCATGGCAAGAAAAAGGGCAACGACTGCATTCACCACTAGAAGAATTGCTAAAAAATCCTTCGTCTTTTGCTTACTGATATTTGTTGACAGGCCGACGACGACTCTTCCAAGATAATTGTCACCCAATAGAATAGGAGTTGAGATATCAATATGTTTCAGGTTCTTCTCACGCAGGTTTGAGAGTATTTTAAATCTATGTGAAAGATCTGGGGCAGGTAACTTCGGATCGTGATGATTTTTTATACAGGAAGGGGCTATTCTGGCTGCAATATACACTTCATTATAGGCTAGAATCGCTGAGTAATGGATGTTTTTTAAGCGCATTGCATCCTGCAAGGCAGTATCAAGTGCAATAAAATCATACTTAGGGAGGTGTGGAGTCACGGAGGCTGCAATGTAGCTGCCGATGACTTCTGCTTGTTCCCGAAGGTCCTGTTCATTATTTTTTCCAGCCACGTTATAGATAAATAACAGGCTGAAGACATTGGCGACAATCAAGACAATAAAAATATGAAGAGAAAAGCGAGCACCAAGAGAATGGTGAATGGCTAAACGGCCATTATTGCTTCCTAGACGATTCTTCATCAGAATTGTTGACCTTTTATCTCTTTGGCTATGTTTCGTAATATATCAAAATCCCTGTCTTCTGCTGGGATAATGTCATCGATATACGCCGCTTGTAATGCTTTTTGGCCTTCCGGGGTGTGAGTCATTGATGTTAAAGTATCGCTTATCTCCGAACGAAGCTCAGAGGGCAGTGCTTTGGATACAGCCCAGGGAAGCTGAGGTAACTGTTGACTACTGGCCAGGATTTTAAGTTGTGATATGTCACTGTAATCTTTAGTTACTTTAAGTTGTGATGTGATGTCTGCTGCTCCTGCTGCATCGGCTAGCTGAAAATATGTGGCCAATACGGCATTGGATGGAGTGATTGCAAAAATCTCTTCATAGTCACCGGATTGAAGACCAGCCTGCCTTAGGAGATAAGTGATAATAATGTAACCCTGCATTGCATTGGGATCACCACCAAAAATAATTGTTTTCCCTTTAAGATCAGTAATGGAATTAAAGCCGGAATCTTTTCTGACCGTGATTGCTCCGGCAATGGTTGT
>DAOVZA010000130.1 GCA_030635405.1 Desulfocapsa sp. | reverse complement strand
CGAGCAACTGTTTCCGGCAACAGATTGATTGATGTACGACTTGGAACATTGTACAAAATCGTTGGAATATCTACAGCATCAGATATCGCTTTAAAATGCTGATACAATCCTTCCTGACTTGGTTTGTTATAGTAAGGTGTTACAGACAATACCGCATCCGCACCGCTATCCTTGGCACTCTGGGTAAGATCAATGGCTTCTTTTGTATTGTTAGCACCGGTTCCTGCAATAACAGGAACACGACCCTTAACGGTTTTTACAGTGAGTTCAATTACTCGTTTGTGCTCGTCAAAACTCAACGTTGCTGACTCACCAGTGGTTCCGCAGGGTACAATTCCGTGAGTACCATTTTCAATCTGAAATTCGATAAGATCAACCAGTCCCTGCTCATCAAGTTCATCGTTGATGTAGGGAGTAACAATGGCGACACTCGCGCCGTGATATTTTTCCATGACTTCTCTCCTGACTCGTTATGTATTTGGCAAAGAGCAGAATTAAACCCTGCTTCTTCTACCTTTTTTTATTTCAATGATTCGGCCGTTAACTGACCGATATATATTATTCTGGCAGGTCCCTGTAAATATACCTGCTCCGCTGTACCATCGTCTTTAAGGTTAAAAACAATGGTCAGCTTTTCACCACCCGAAGTGGTGACCGTGACTGGTGATTTAACAAGCCCTTTGCCCGCAGCTAAAATAGCTGAAGCCACAGCGCCTGTTCCACAGGCTCTGGTTTCATCTTCTACGCCGCGTTCATAGGTTCGGGAACGGATACCACCATCGGCCAGAGCCTGTACAAAATTCACGTTGGCTCCAGCAGGTGCAAAAAGATCATGAAAGCGGATTGTATTTCCCCATTCTTTAACGGGGATATCCATGTCCTCATCCATAAAAATTACAGCATGAGGAACCCCGGAGTTCATAAAAGAAATCTCGACATTTTTTCCATCAAGTTTTGCTTCAAGGCCACTTCTATAGTCAAAAGGCTCTGTCATAAGAAGACTGACATCGCCATCATCGTTTAGAACCTCGGCATGAATGATTCCTGCAAGAGTTTCAAATGACATCTTTTTCTCTGCAATTCCTCTTGCAAAGGCAAAGCGCGCTGCACACCGAGCACCGTTTCCGCACATTTCAGGTACGGATCCGTCTGCATTATAGAAACGCCAGCTAAAATCAGCACTATCAGAGTTTTCAATAAAAATGACTCCATCAGCGCCAACAGAAAACATACGACGGCACACGCCACGTACAAAATCAGGCTGCTGATCTACAGACACCAAGGGTCTACGATGGTCAATCACTATAAAGTCATTACCCGTACCACTCATTTTGGCAAAGGGTACAGGGAATTCGATATCCATTTTATTTCTCCACAAACTCAGGGATACTTTCGCCCTGAATTAATGACTCTCTGCTTTCACGCTCTCTTATAATCCCATACTTGTCACCGGCCACCATCACTTCAGCAACACGGGGTCTGGAATTATAGTTGGATGCCATGGTAAAACCGTAGGCACCGGCGCTCTGTACTGCCAGCAAGTCACCCTGCTCAACACGTGGAAACTTCATGTCCTTTGCCAGAAAATCACCGGTCTCACAGATTGGGCCAACCACATCCACAACCTGTACAAGATCCTTATCTTCCTTAACAGGTTGAATACCATGAAAAGCACCATACAAACTCGGACGGGTAAGATCGTTCATTCCAGCATCTACTACCACGAAATGCTTCTCTTTTTCGCCGCCACGATTGGTCTTTGTGTACTGCACCTCTGTGACCAAAATCCCAGCATTTCCAACAATTACCCGACCTGGCTCAAGAATCAAAGTAGCCTTTAAATCACCAAGCTCTTCTTTAATAGCTTTGGCATACTCTTTAGGATGGGGTGGTTCTTCATCATCATAGATGATGCCCACCCCGCCACCAAGATCAAGATATTGAATACTGATATTTTTTTCAGCCAATCGACCGACAAAATCTTTTAATTTCCGTAAGGTCTCAACAAATGGGGAGATAAGAGTTAACTGCGAACCGATATGACAGCTCACCCCTTTGACCTCGATATTTTCCATTGCTTCAGCTTGCAGATATAAATCCAGTGCCTCATTAATTGGGATACCAAATTTATTCTTGGCAAGCCCTGTGGAAATATAGGCATGTGTTTGAGGATCAACATCAGGATTCACCCGAAATGATATGGGTGCCTTCACACCCATATCAGCAGCCACATCATTTAAACGATGTAATTCCTGCTCTGATTCTACATTGAAAAGCAGAATGTTTGATTTGAGCCCGTAGCGTAGTTCTTCTTCTGTCTTTCCAACGCCTGAATAGATAATTTTTGCAGGATCAACACCCGCTTCAAGTGCGCGAAACAGTTCACCACCGGATACAATATCAGCACCGCCTCCAATGTTTCCAAAGAGGGATAAAATCGCGATATTCGAACAACTTTTCACGGCAAAACAGGTAAGGTGATCAATGCCTTCAAAGCCGGAATCAAAGGCCTGAAAATGACGTGTCAGAGTAGCTTTTGAGTAAAGATAAAAAGGTGTCCCAACTTCTTTTGCTA
Organism: Desulfocapsa sp.; assembly: GCA_030635405.1. Next base: position 3,874 of record DAOVZA010000130.1, on the reverse strand, counting down.
TTTCAGTTACGGACAAATCTTCACAGAAGAGTTCGCCGTTTTTGTATTCAAAATGATTCATAATCAATTACTGTAAAAAATTTATACTCCTCGAACCAGGATACTCTCAGTTCGATATGCCACTACCTGAATTCTAATGTCGGATACCGGCTTCACGGGACCTGTTACTCTCATTAGGCTTAGCCGCCTTATCGTAGGCAGTAACCGAATAAAAATAACTTTCTGTGGCCGATACATTCACATCTTCAAAGATGGTATAAACACCACTTACTTCACCAATCAATTTACCCATCTTCTCATTTCCAGCACGACGATAGACTCTGTAGCCCTGTACATCGGCATCTCTTGATTTTTCCCAGAAAACTTTGATACCTGCACTTGTTTGTACAGCGGTTATCCCGGTGGGTGCTGAAGGAGGGGTCTGGTCAACTGCAGCAATATTTATGGCATCAGAAAGACCACCGCTTACAGCATCCGTACCAACCATGAGAATTGACTGAATCTTGTAATAATAGGTTTCCCCATTTTTTAACGCTCTATCTGTGTACTGGGTTGTACTTGTTGCTTCACCAATACTTGCATAGCTCACGTTATCTTTACTGCGCAGTACCTGATAAAACAGCGGATAATCAAAACCTTGACCATCCATCAGTTGCGTTACAGGTTGCCAGCTGATAAGAGCACTGGAATCAGCTGCTTTTGCCGTCACACCCTCTGCTCCTCGAGCTGGAATGTGCCACACAAAGGAAACGATGTTGGAGTCAGCACTTGCTGCCCACCAACTTGTTCTGGCATTAACCTTAAAGAAATATTTATGCCCGGAACGCAGAAGTGATGTCTCATATGTTCCTTGACGAGATTTTTCCGGATCAACCACGCCACCGGAAACTTCCATGGCTTCTCTAAAAGGAATGGGACAGGTTGGACAAAAATCACTAACCGGCACAACAGCCCTGTACACATCAAAACTTCGAATATCCGTAAGATCTGTTCCGACGATGGTTTCCTGAGGAAAGGTCCAGTTAAGAGTCACACCCTTTTCACTCACTGAATAACGTAAGTCTTCGATGGCCTTAGGAACGATGGTATCTGGAGGTACGGGTTCAGTCTTATAGCCACAACCTCCTGCCAGAAACAGTGCTCCGGTAAGAAGAATTGCTCCTGCCACCTTTGTTTTGCTCAACATCTTCACTCTCCAATTCCCATTTGTTTTTCAGCAGCCTGAACCGCCTCTTCAACCCGCAGTGTCGCGGTTCCTCCGGTTGAGACCCTGGAATCAACAGAGCCCCTCACACTTAGTACAGCAAAAACATCCTCATCGATAATGGGAGAGAACTCCCGAACCTCAGAAAGTGTTAAATCAGTTAATTCACAACCCTTCTCAATGCAGGTTGCCACCGCTCGCCCAACGATTCCATGTGCTTCGCGAAAGGGTACATCACGCAGAACAAGGTAGTCTGCAAGATCCGTCGCTGTCATAAAACCTGTTTTTGTGGCATCATCCATACGCCCGGCATTAAACTCAAGATTGCCAAGCATCTCAGCCATTATGGCAAGAGATGCGGAAACCGTATCCACGGCGTCAAAGACAGGTTCTTTATCTTCCTGAAGATCACGATTATAGGTCAGCGGTAATCCTTTCATCAAGGTGATAAGAGACATCAGACTCCCCACAACCCTGCCGGATTTTCCACGAATAAGCTCAGGAATATCGGGATTCTTTTTCTGTGGCATAATGGATGAACCGGTACAGAATTTATCCGCAATACTCACAAAAGAAAACTCCTGACTGGACCAAAGCACCAACTCTTCAGATAAACGAGATAGATGAAGCTGAATCATGGTGCAGCAGGAAACAAATTCGATGGCAAAATCACGATCACCCGACGTATCCATGGAGTTTGCCGTTACCTTATCAAAGCCAAGTAATTCACAAACCATTTCACGATCAATCGGAAGCCCGGTACCAGCCATGGCAGCAGCGCCAAGTGGCATAATATTGATTCGTTTTCTGCAATCTGCAATTCGTTCCTTGTCACGGCCAAACATCTCAAAATAGGCCATCATATGATGCGATATAAGCACTGGTTGTGCTCGCTGCATATGAGTATAACCAGGCATCATCTGCCCCATGTAATTTCTTGCTAGAACCACAAAAGCACTACGAATTTCATCAAGCAACTGCATCATACGATCGCACTGGTCACGAAGATAGAGACGAAGATCAAGTGCTATCTGATCGTTACGACTTCTGGCACTGTGTAATTTAGCACCAGCTGGGCCAATAGCATCGATGAGCGCCTTTTCAATATTCATATGAATATCTTCAAGCTCACTCTTAAAGGAAAAACTTCCTTCATCAATACTGGTCTCTATTGCAGAGAGCCCATCGACAATCGCCTTCAGTTCAACATCTGAAAGCAGCCCATTTGCAGCAAGCATGGTCGCATGCGCCTTACTGCCCATAATATCATAGGAGTACAGCCGTTTATCGTAACTGATGGATTCGGTGAATGCTTCAACCGAGGCCGCAGTAGACTCTTCAAAACGTCCGCCCCAAAGCTTTTGTGATTTATTCTTTTCCACGTTCAATTATCCACTACTTTTTTTGCATGGCCACGATCTGAAGACGCAGGCCATTCAAACGAATGAACCCACCAGCATCGGCCTGATTGTAAACATCGTCTTCTTCAAATGTGGCAAAACTTTCCTGATACAGAGAAGAATCGGATTTCTTTCCAACGGATACACAGTTCCCTTTGTATAGCTTCATGCGAACCGTACCGTTCACTGTTTTCTGACTCTCATCCATGGTAACCTGCAGCAGATCACGCTCTGGAGAAAACCAAAATCCATTGTATATAATTTCTGCATACCGGCCAACCAGAGAGTCTCTGATTTTCATCACTTCCCGATCCATACACAATGTCTCAAGATCACGATGTGCATTACGAAGAAGTGTTCCACCAGGCGTTTCATAAATGCCACGTGATTTCATACCTACAAAACGATTTTCCAACAGATCAAGGCGACCAACTCCATTAGCTCCTGCAACCTTATTCAAAGCCTCAAAAAGAGGCAGGGGTGCCATGCGTTCACCATTAATGGCCACCGGATCACCCTTCTCAAAATCAATTTCAAGATAGGTTGCTTTATCAGGCGCATTCTCAGGAGAGACAGAGAGCCTATACATATCTTCATCTGGCTCATTCCACGGATCTTCCAGAAGTCCACCCTCAAAGCTGATATGAAGAATATTCTCATCAGAGCTATAAGGATTCTTCTTGGTTGTGGGCACTGGAATATTATGTTTCTTGGCAAACTCTTCAAGTTTAGCTCGGGAATTCAAGTCCCATATACGCCACGGCGCAATAATTGTAAGATCAGGATCAATACCAAGATAGGACAACTCAAAACGTACCTGATCATTCCCCTTTCCAGTAGCACCATGACTCACAGCGTCAGCACCTTCTGCATGGGCAATACGAACCTGCTCTTTGCCGATAATCGGGCGGGCAAGAGATGTTCCAAGAAGATACGAACCTTCATAGATGGCATTACAACGAAAAGCCGGAAAGATATAATCTTCAACAAACTCCTGACGAAGATCAGAAATAATTACCTTCTCGGCCCCAGTAGCCATTCCCTTCTCACGGATAGCATCCCAGTCTTCAGTCTGCCCGACATCAGCCGCATAGGCAATAACCGGACATCCATACTCTTCCTCCAGCCATTTAAGGATAACGGAAGTGTCCAGTCCACCAGAATACGCAAGTACTATCTTCTTAACATCCATCGTATTTCACCTCTCCGTGAGATTACTCACAGAAATTATTTTCTCTTTTTTCTTTTACAAAACTACCCCAACCTCAGT
>DAOVZA010000074.1 GCA_030635405.1 Desulfocapsa sp. | reverse complement strand
GCTTTTGACAGGTTCTCTTTTTACTCTGAACAGGCCAACTTCTTCAACACGGTATTCAGATTTGGTAGACATAAACCTGATGATGTCTCCGGCTTTAATTGTTCCGTTAACCATCTTGATTGAAATTATCGTGCCACGAAAAGGATCGTAATTGGCATCAAAAATTAATGCCTGTAATGGTGCCTTTGGATCACCTTCAGGAGCAGGTATATGTTTAACAATTGCTTCAAAAATATTTTCTACTCCAACTCCTGTCTTAGCTGAACAGTGCTGAATGAGTTCTCCATCAAGACCTAAGTCTTCTTCTATTTGCTCAGCAACTTTTTCAGGTTCAGCAGAAGGGAGATCAATTTTATTAATGACAGGTATTATCTCAAGGTCATTTTCCATTGCTAGATACAAGTTTGCAAGAGTTTGAGCTTCAACACCTTGAGCTGCATCTACGAGTAACAGGGCACCTTCACAGGAGCTCAATGCACGGGAAACTTCATAGCTAAAATCAACGTGACCAGGAGTGTCGACAAGGTTCAGGATGTACTCTTTACCGTCTTTTGCTTGGTATGGAAGGCAGATGGTTTGACTTTTGATAGTGATTCCACGTTCTCTTTCTATATCCATGTTGTCGAGCAACTGGTCCTGAAATTCGCGATCACTGACCTGTTCACAAAGTTGAATCATGCGATCAGCGAGGGTGGATTTACCGTGGTCGATATGTGCAATAATGGAAAAGTTTCGTATATTATTCATGATAATTTGAAGCTGTAAAAAGATTTAACGAGAAGGATATATATTAGAAAACTACGCCTTGTAGCATAAAACAGTAAACAATAAAACAGATTTGTGCTTACAAACTACAGCATGATACCATAAGATAGAAAAAACGTCAGAATGCTGAAAGGTGAGTAACACATTGTGAAATAAGGAAAAGATCAAAAATCCTGGTTTTGCATTATTTTATAATGATTGCCTTTTCCTGTATCAGTTGTAATAATAAGAGATTACGTTCATAATTTTTAACATTTCTGCGTTTTGTTTACAGATACCAGTTTTCTAAGTGGAATGAGATAGAGGATATGACCTCAAAGAAAAAAACTAATAAGAAGAAACAACCCAAAAAAACAGATCTTACCGGTCCGCAGGAGCATCCTCTGGTTGCATTGCCAGATGATGCAAACTTACCAACGGTCAGTAATCCAGCACTTCATCGCTATCTTCAGGAAATCAGTCAATATGAGCTTCTTTCAAGAGAAGAAACTGATGAACTGGCCATTCGATTTCGAGAAGATGGCGATCAGGATGCTGCTTACCGCCTGGTATCTGCCAATTTACGTCTTGTTGTAAAAGTTGCCATGGATTTTCAAAAGTACTGGATGCAGAATTTTATGGATCTGATTCAGGAAGGTAATGTGGGCCTTGTGCAGGCTACTAAGAAATTTGATCCCTATCGAGGGGTTAAGTTCTCCTATTATGCTGCTTATTGGATTCGTGCCTATATTCTGAAATTTATTATGGATAATTGGCGGCTTGTTAAAATTGGAACTACTCAGGCTCAACGTAAACTTTTCTTTTCACTTAATAAAGAAAAGAAACTTCTTGAAGCCCAGGGGTTCAAACCAGAGGTTAAACTTCTGGCTGAACGGTTAAAGGTTAAGGAAAGTGAAGTTATTGAAATGAGTCAACGGATGGATAGCTGGGATGTCTCGCTTGAGAGTCCTGTGAGATCAGATTCTGATGATGAACAGAAAAGCTTTATTCCTTCAGGTGGTCCTGCTATTGAAGATATCGTTGCAGGCGAGGAGATGAAAAAAAGTCTTACGGATCTTCTAACCATCCTTAAGGAAAGATTGAATGAAAAAGAAATAATGATTTTGGAAGAGAGACTGCTCACTGATGAACCATTGACTCTGCAGACAATTGCAGATCGTTTTGGTATATCACGTGAACGTGTCCGACAGATTGAAGTGAATTTACTTAAAAAAATGAAAAAGTATCTTGAAGCTGAAATGCCAGATATTGTTGATTTTTTTGACGGAAAGAGAATGGTGCAAAAGGTATGAAAATCCCATTATTAGATCTTGGCAGCCAACTGCAGCCATTACGTGAAGAAATAGTTGCTGCTGTAACAAAAGTTGTTGATTCAACAACCTATATACAAGGGCCTGAAGTAGTTGCGTTAGAACAGGAAATTGCAGAATATTGTAACTCTGCAACAGCCACTGGTGTTTCTAGTGGAACCGATGCTCTTTTAGTTGCTTTAATGGCATTAAATATAGGTCCTGGAGACCGTGTTCTCACAAGTTCATATACTTTCTTTGCTACCATGGGAGTAATACTTCGTTGTGGAGCTGTACCTGTATTTGCAGATATCGATCCTGTATCATTTAATATAGACCCTGTCTCCATGGAGAAAGTACTTGCCGATGACAAGGAAAAAAGCATCAAAGCTATTATTCCAGTGCATCTCTATGGACAATGTGCTGACATGGATGCCATCCTAAAGCTTGCAGCGAAATATGACCTGCCTGTAATAGAAGATGCTGCACAGGCCATAGGGGCCGAATATCCCACATCATCTGGCGAATGGATGCGAAGTGGTACAATGGGTAATGCCGGATGTTTTTCTTTTTTTCCGAGTAAAAATCTTGGAGGAGTAGGAGATGGAGGAATGGTGATCAGTAATGACACAGAATTTGCCACACTCCTCAAAATGCTTCGAAACCATGGGGCTGAGCCAAAATACTATCATGCAAAGATTGGTGGTAACTTTCGTCTTGATCCAATTCAGGCTACGGTCCTGCGTATAAAACTACGGCATCTTGAAAAATGGCACAGTAGTCGAAGAGCAAATGCAGCATCGTATAATGCATTATTTTCTAGCACTACTTTGATTGCAGATAACAAAGTAAATACCCCAGTAGCTGTTTATGAAAAACTTGCTAAAGAGAATGTTTCAGAACAAAAACCAAATTACCATATCTATAATCAGTATGTTATCCGTGTTGAGAAAAGAGATGCTCTAATTGATTGGCTGAGATCAAATGATATTGGTTGTGAAATTTATTATCCACTTTGTCTTCATGATCAGGAATGTTTACAGGGTATTATCGAAAAACCTGAATTGCCTCATGCTGAAGAGGCCGCAAGGACAACCATCGCGCTACCTATTTATCCTGAACTGACCACTGAGATGCAACAATATGTGGTTGACAAGATTGTTGAATTTTACCAATCCTAGTATTGTTTCAGTTGACTATGGATTATTTCTTTTTGCCATTAAATAAGTGATGTGGAAATTTTCTGAATTAAAAGGATATATTTCTTTATCACATCACTTGTTTCTTTTCCTGTTTCTTGCTTTTTGTCTTCCTTCACTATTAGTTGCCTCCGAAAAGAACCATTCAATTGTCCTGCAGAATTCCCTTTCTCAACCTGAGTGGATGAAACTATGGAACTCTGCAAGGGAAATGTCAACGAATGGGAACAATGAAAAAGCTATCTCTATTTATCGTGAACTCTTTGTCATAAAACCTCGTATTGAAGAGGCTCTTCGCGAATATGTGCTTGTGTTGATGGATCTTGGAGAGTGGAAAGAAGCAGGACAGATAATGCAAAAGCTTCTAGAAACCGATTCGTCCTCACCTGAATACTTAATCTATAGTGGTCGCATAGCCTTGGTACAAAAACGCTATGAACATGCCAGCAAACACATGGGGCAGGTCTATACCATGTCGCCCGATGGAGTGTTCGCCATTGAAGCACTTAAAGGACAGATTTTTGCTCTCCATAAACTAAATCGTCCTGAAATGGTCTACCCATTGATGGAGCAACTCTACCTTCTTATCCCGCATGAAGAAAAATTAATTCGTCAACTTGCCGTCTATAGTAAAAAGCTTGGCAACACCACAAAGGCACTCAATTATTATACCACGTTGATCACTGAGTTTAGCGGAACTGATATTGATTTTCTTGAAAGTGTTCCATTCTTTGAGGAGGCAAATAATCAGGAAATGCTAGTCTTATGTTGGAAAGGCTATCTTCTGGCACATCCTTTCTATATTCCTTTTCATGAAAAGTTATCTAACTACTATTTGAAAAACAATTTTGAACGTAAGGCCTTACCTCATCTTTTGGTTCAGATAGCCCATGGCGGTAACGACCCTGAGCTCTTTTTGCAGACAGGCAAGCTGTATCTATATCAAGAGGGACGACCTGATAAGGCTCTGTATTATTATGAAGAGTATAGAAAACGAACCCCCCATGATACAGAAGTTGTAATTGAGATCAAAAGAATTCAGGCAATACTCGCTGGTGATCTTCTTGTCATTGTAGAAAATGAGGGTGCCTGGAACTTATGGCGTGATCTGGCTAAAGTTATTCCTGATCGTCTGTCAGTGTACTATTCGATGGCAGATCAACTAACGAGCCTTGGGAAAACTGATGAACTGCTTGAAGTTCTTGAAATCATAAATGTGCATAATCCGCAGGATCAGAAGACTTTATTTCAACTTGCGCAACTTTATTTTGATAAAGGATCGTACGATGCGGCATCCAGATCTCTAGATGCTCTTGAGCCAGAAATGCAGATGACGCAAGAATACCTATTGCTTCGGGTTGAAATTGCTGAAGTGAAAAAAGATCATATTAATACCTTAGGATACTATCGACAATATCTCCAACTCTACTCTAAAGAATTCTCAGTTTTGTATAGAGCTATACAATTAGCAGGGGAGCTAGGTCAAATTCAAGATTTGAATTTTTTCTATTCTCTTATTTCTGATCAACCAGTCCATAGTCCAATTTATAAAAAGGGAAGTCTCCTTTATGCGGATGGTCTTATTCTAAACGAATTGTTTTCTAAGGCCGAAGACTTTTACTTTACCCTTCAACAAAAAGTTCAGTTCACAAAATCTGAAAAAGCTATTGTGTACAATTCATTGTTTACAATTTTAAAAATGGAAGGGCGCTTTTTTGAGGCTGAACAGTTTCTTCGTTTTCGTTTAATTGAAAATAAAAGTGACCAGGATACTATTAAGAAGTTGATTCTGATTAATAGACTGACTGGAGATATGGATAACGCCTGGAGGTGGTATGAGTATTTAGTTACTACTTCAGAGACAGTAACTGATAAGGATTTACCTGGAATTAATACACATTTAATAGAGAAGGTTCATATTCTCTCTGATTCAGGACAATCTGATGAAGCAATCGAAATTTTAGAAGATTTTTTATCACAAACTGAATTTCTAAATCTAATTGGAAAAGAAGAAATCAGTGATCTCAAAGCCGAATTGGCCAGACGTTACTATTTTGAGGGAGAAATAAAATATGCTCAAAATATCCTTCAGTCACTTCTTATTGATGATCCTCGCAATGTTCATCTGCTAACTCTTGATCAATTGATTGATGATGTGACGATGGATGCTTCGTCCCTTGTTCATAGTATATCAAATGACAGATTACTTGATTTTGCACAAAGTTTTGAGAATTTTGATTCCTTTGATATTGCATTAGGTTTATGTGAAAAGTATCTCGTAAAAGTCCCAGATTCCCTACGAGCAAGAGTTTATCGTGCACATCTGTTACGAAAAGCAGGTGATGTTTTTTATGCTCTTCAACAATTCCAGACTCTTAACATGGATTACCCAATGGAGATTGGATTTAAAGAAAATCTTTTAGAACTCCAGTTTCAATCAGCAAAATTTACCTTGCTGATTGAAGAACTTGCACCTCAATGGAAGCAAATACCAGGGGAAGATTCCAGTCTTAGTGTTCGTAAAGATGTTCCCCAAATAGACTCTTTACCAATACATCAACAGGTATTGCTTGCCAAATCTTTTTGGGCAGATAAGCGTTACAATGATGCTATAATTCTCTATAAATCATTATTACAGCCTCCTGTCGAAGTTGAATTTTCAAAACAAATTGATGAACAGGATATTCAACTTATTCTTCCCGCTCCACAAAAAACGTTTTTAAATCGAATCACCTTCACCAGTCCTTCTGAACCAGACAGACTTACTGTTGTGATGGGTCCAGAATTCACACAAAAATTTATTTCAGAACCAGAAGCTGAAATTGCTGCAACTCTTTATCCCAGCTATAGGTGGCAACAGATTATCAGTCGTGAGCTTTCTGTTCGTCAAGACATGGTTGATGGTAATTTTTATAGAGCAATGAATGAATACCAGAATATTTTAAGTGAGAATAAATCGCCAGAAAGTCTTTACGATCTTGCTGGTATCTATAGCTATCTTGGATTTTTAGGGAAAGAGGCTGCTTTATATGAAATCATTAAACAGGATAGTCCCGGATACCCTGATCTTGACGAAGCAAGCTCTCGTAATAGTTTAAAAAGGCTTCCAAGAACGGCACCTTTTTTTAGTTTAAACCAAAAGGAAGGCAGGGATGGTTACTATGATATTAAAGAACAACAGGGTGGAATTAAATCCTGGTTTATGCCGTCTTTTAATCACGAAATAGAATTTGAAATAAGCAGGATATATAGTGAATCATTGAGAAATGAAGAAAAAATGTGGCGAAATCACCTTGAAGCCGGTTTGAGATGGAGTCCTGTCTATGACTTCGACTTTCTGTTGGACGTAGGTGTAGATAATCCTGATGGAAATTATAGTAGCACCTTTCTCTATGATCTCCAAATTAACGGAAGAATAGGGGACGGTGTAAATGGATACCTTGGAAGTTCACAGGATATTGTAACTGATACTGTTGACGCTTTAGAAAAGGGAATCAAAGAACAAAATTATGGGGCAGGAATAAGTTTAGATTTTCATCCGCGTCTTTTTGGCGGTGCTGATTATTTTCACAGAAAATATTCTGATGGCAATAATCAGAACCAGTACGAACTGTGGACTTCATACATTATTCATTCAGAGCCCACATTATTGAAGCTTCGATATGGCTATGAGTTTTCACAAAATCAGGAGGAAAACCAAGGTACTTTATCTGTTATACAGGAAAATGATCATCCTTATTGGAGTCCCGATGAATATTGGAAGCACTTAGCTACCCTTTCTTTTGAGCATCAGTTAACTGAAGATATACTTGGGAGAGGTGCACCTAGCTTTTATACACTTGAGTATAGCTTTGGATATGAAATTGGCGGATATGGTTATCATGAGGCAAAAGCGCAGATTTTCCTTGAAATGAGTCGCCACTTTCTATTAAATAGTAGCATTGAATATAAAAAAGGGGCTGATGTTGAAGAGACAAATATTATTTGTTCTCTGGTATATCGCTGGTAGAATTATTATTAGAACAATTTACTCCTGCTAGGATCACTCTTGCAGGAGTTATTTTTTTATCTGGAGAAAAAAATGGTAGTACGCGTTCCAATGTCAAAAACAGGCCATACTAAACTTAAAGAAGAATTGCATAATCTTGAACGCGTTGAAAGACATGTTGTTGTTAAGGCAATTGAGATAGCCAGGGAACACGGAGATTTAAAGGAAAATGCTGAATATCATGCTGCAAAAGAACGTCAGGGGATGATTGAAGGTCGTATCATGGATCTAAAAGATAAGCTTGGTCGTGCTGAAGTGATCGATTGTATGAAGGTCAATTGCGAACGAGCAGTGTTTGGCACAGTGGTAGAACTTCTTGATATGGATACGGATGAAGAAGTAACGTATCAATTACTGGGTTCTGAAGAGGCTGACGTGAAAGAAGGATCCATATCTGTTTTTTCTCCACTTGGAAAAAGCATTCTTGGAAAGGAAGTGGGGGATGACGTTATTACTCAGACGCCTGGTGGTACAAGAGAATTTGAAGTGATGTCCATTCAGCCATCAACTTTCAACTGATATGAAATTGTGTCAAGATGAAGAGGTACTGTTTTTGGATATTAAAAATAAAATATCACAAAACTGTACATAGAGATTTTACTTAAGAGAAACTTTAGGATCGAGAATTCCACAGAGAAAAATATC
>DAOVZA010000172.1 GCA_030635405.1 Desulfocapsa sp. | reverse complement strand
TGGTTACTATGCGGGCTAAAATCCGTTTTTCCGGTAATTTTCGTTTTGTAAGAGAAGAGACTAGGAAAAATAAATGAAACAAAATACCAGGACACATCAGCATGAAGAAAACAATGGAAAGACTGCCTGAATGAGGCCAGACAGTATCCTCAATAAAGAGAAACGTCAGGGTCGCAATGTATATTAATAAAAGTAAAAATGATATAATCAGTGAGATTATGTAGGGCCAGGAAACCTTAGTAGAGTTTGTTTTCCTGCGAGACACCACAGCATGGGTTATTATTAAAATAACAAGTGTAACAAAGAACCCAAGAACCATATTATCCATTTAAATACCTTCGCTCATCATCCTTTAGTGAACTGATAGTAGTGTTGCAGAATGTGAGGTATGTAGTTGATGATTTACGTGTTTGTGGCTTCTTATTTTTAGATTTTTGTCCCACATTCAAAACAAAACTTTTGTTTTTCATCGGTTTCCACTCCACACTGTGGACATGATGGGGCTTTGGAGGATATTTCAACTTTGAGTCCGCATTCTAGGCAAAACTTTTGGTTCTTTTTGATTGTTGCGCCACAATTTATACAATTGGAACTGGAATCAGAAGTGACAAGGAGTTTTGTTTGACAAAATAGACATTCTTTTTGCCATCCAATATTTGTCCGCTTACACCTGGGGCATTTGAGATTTTTCCATTCAGTCGTGACTGAGTTGTTTTTTATATGGCTCATGCTCTCTTTCCATTTAGTGTGGTGATTGTAGTTCTTCTCCGCATTCAACACAAAACGTTTGATCTTGTGTTACCTCTGCCCCACAATCAGGACACGTTGGCTTTTCTGGTTTCGTAGATATTTTTTCTCCACAGGAAGCACAAAACTTTTGCTGATCGTCAATGATGGCATCACACTTGGGGCACAATATCTCCTTTATTGCATTTGCAGCATCAATCTGTTTTTCAGGTGCTTTTTGTTCTAACACTGGGGTGCCACAAGCAATGCAAAACCGTGCATCTTCTTGCAATCTTTTTCCACACGTACTACAGCATTGTTTTTCTTCTTCTCGTGGTGCTCTTCCACATTGTGGACAGAATTTGGCGTCATCTGATAATACACTCCCACACGTCGTACAAGTTAAACGAGCTTGTGTAATACAAAGCGGGAGTGTACCGGGCGGAGTCCATGGTTGTACTATTGGTTCTGGAACTATGAATGGTTCATTTTCGCAAAGTAGTTCCATTGTCTGATTTAATTTTTCATTGAAATATTCCAGGTCTTGGGAGGGTAGGAGCAGCACATCATCTGGTTCGCTATTAAAACGTTTCCAATGATCTTTTGTAAAACAGTACCATTGACCAGAACGGCATCCTATAGTCCAAAAAGATGCATTTTTATCTGGAAGTATACACTGTCGTAAAAGTGATTCGGTTGAGCTTGACGTAAGCTTACCTGACAGGTAATTATTAAATGTTTCAGTAACAATTGTTTTTAAAGCTTGTTTTTTTTCCTCAGGTGAAGGAGAAGAATTATTGACATCAGTGTGATTACTTTTCTTCTCCTTCAACTCTAATTCAGGAGTGTCACTATCAGATAAGTATGTACAGAGATAAGATGAGCCTTCCATGCATTCTGTTGGTTTGTCTGTAGTTTCCCAAGTGTTTCTATTGAATTTGAGCCATTCCTTTGCGATCGGGTCAGCGATCCAATACTGCTCTTCAAAGTCTCGGAAAATTAATAGCTCAGGCTCAATACCGTTACCCATTTTTTTATTTGGAAATATAGTAAAAAAAGCGGATATTTTTTTTACTATGGCTTCTTGTTCTTGAGGAGTAAATATACGTAAATCATAACTGTTCCTTATAATTGCCTCTATGGATCTATGCCCTTCCATTTGAACCTCTTTGAGTTTAAAATCCCATGCAGTCATTATACGTCTTCCATGCGGTACGATTGTGTTTTAGTGCTATCGATAAAGCCTTTTCTATTTTCTTAATATGCTCATTATACTCATTGATTCTTTTACTTAAGGTGTCTCTGTCCAGTACAGCTTTGGTGATATTGTGTCCAGCACTATACGCAGAGGGTATTACTTGGATAACTCCAGAAGCTTTTTTCGTGAAAGATGTTCTTTTAAGCATGGATTCGTAGTCTGTCATTGATATTTTGCCACCCCCAAGGAATGCCCCGTCTCGAAGTAGAGCATTTATTAGTGCTCCAAGGGTTTCGATAAATTTGCCACCTGTAGGGGCAATTTCTGAGATTAATATCTTTGTGCCAAGTCTATCTGGGTGTTTATCACAAAAAGCATCAATTTTTGTTTTGCATATCTCAGCAAGGGCATTTTGTACAATAGAGTTAGCAAATGTTCCCGTTGAAGCGGTGGCAATAGTAAAAATAGTGCTACCGACATCAACCATTGTATTTAGAACCGCCGCAGGCGCGATCATATTATATTGATGAGTTAGTTGATTTCTTATGGTTGCTAAAGCATATCGTCGTGCATTTAGTTTCAGGTACTCTGTTTCTGTTACTTGAATGGCTTCTTTTTGCTCAACACATGGTGGCTCCCAAGGTTTGCTTGGTGGTGGTAAGGGCTCTTCTTCAGGTTCTTCTTCTATACGCTCCTCTTCAAATTCTTCTTCTATATGCTCTTCCTCAGGTTCTTCAATAGGTTGCTCTGCGGGCTTTTTAGTAACATCATCAACAATAATGACAAAATCACCAGTAAGGTTACCTTTTTCATCAATATCCCCAGCAAATCCTTGCAAACCAGAACATTTCTCACTTGGGAGGGACATCATAAATTCGTGAAATTTCTTAGTGGGTTTGCCATCCTTATCCATATAGCCATTATCTTTATCTTTCATCCAAGCGATGGCTTCTTTCCCATCAAGAATGCGAGTGCCTGATCTGGATGTACCTGTGTCGCTATCAGTGCTGGTAGTATCTTTCCTGGTACTTGAAGTAGCTGCTGTTGCTCCTGTAGCATTCGAACTGGAATTAGGTCTACTTCCTGATCCTGCGGCCCCTGCGGCTGCTGTTCCCACCAAACCACTCAATGCAGAAGCTATCGCTGCTGAAGTTCCAGCGGTGGCCATTCCATTAAACCAGTCAGTTCTTAAGGCATCATCAAGGAATCCATTAAAGTCCCCCTGACTGAGACGCGCAATTGGATTATCTGCATATGCGCATGTAGCTACCAGGCTCAGCACAATACAGGTAAACCAAGATATAATTATAAACGGAATCAATCGTCTCATAATGTCACCTTTTCCAGTTATTTCTTACAAACGGTTTCACGACAAAAAAATAAATTTATTTCGATAGAAACTTAGCCGGTATGGGCGCCATAAACAGGTGAGCTACCAGGATACTGATAGGTAAAGAAACTAAAAAAATCATATGCCCACAGCCATCAAATATAGATGAGAGAGGTGCCGTTAATAAAAAGGCCAGTATAAACGGAGCAATAAATCCCATAGTCTTTCTCAATCCTTGTGGAATTTTTTCTTGGACTTTCCAAAATGGCTTCAGTATCGACAAATTGTCTATCGCCAGTAATATGGTAACAAGCTGATGTCGAAGAACAAATATGACAAATGCTATCAGTGCCATTAACCCCCATGTGAATATGCCTTTATTGAAGAAATCTTTGAAAATCCAGGCAAGGATTACCACTCCTACATATAAAAATAGAGGAAACAATTTGGGCTTGAAAACAGGTTTCGAAATATTTTCAGGAACAGGAGTTCCGCAAGAAAGACAAAATCGGCTGGCAGGTGGTATTGCTGCATTACATTTCTCACAAATCATTGGTTACCTCACTCTTTCGATCATTAGCTTCTCAACAGCTTCAGGGGAGATTCGAATGGGCCCATTCGATGTACCCAGCCACATTGCACCATCGGAACTTTGGATTATGTACATAATCTCTCCTGCTGGTAATCCATCTTCTGGTCTTACTATGGATAGTGTCGCACTATTAGATCTGATTGTAAAACCATTTTTTTCAGCTCCCAGCCAGTAACGTCCTTTGTTATCTTCAAACACATACCTGACTTTTGGACTTGTTAGTTCATCTGTTGGTAACGTTTTTTCAAGGACCCAGCTATCTGCTTCATATTTTAAGATGGCTGCCCCGCCTATATCCTTCAAGCCACAGCCAACCCACATTCTGCCGGACCGACCAATCATGAGTGATGTAACATTCGGGTGTGGTAACCCTTCAACCACTGTCCAATGCTGCCATTGTCCTCCGTTATTTAAAAGACTCAGGCCGCCTTTGGGAGCTGCATAATTTCCAAACCAGATACCTCTGTCATTGTCGCTTAGAACGGCTAGAACAATATTATCAAGTAACCCTTCTTGAGTTGTAAGGACGTGTATATTTTTTTGATTCCACGGGCCCGTAATGGATAATCGAACAGCTCCCTTAAGGGTTCCTGCCCATATGAAGCCATTCGGGGTTTCTGTAAGACAGGCTATGGAATGATGAGGTATGCCATCTGATTCGTTGATTGTTGTCCACTTTGAATTGATTCGTACTGAAAGCCCCAGGTTATGGCCAACCCATAATGCTCCATTTTTATCAATTAGCAGGGCGTTGACCGGCGGAGTTTGAGTATTTTTTAGACCGGGAATTTTCACCGATTCCACAGAACCGTCATCATGGATCAAAAATAACCCCTTTAAACTGCCGACCAGAACACCATTATCGGTTTCGACAATGGCAAAGGTGGCCTTGAGTTTTGGCCAATGGTTCCATCCTGATGGCATTTCAATTTGTGTTAAATAGAATCGGCCTAATAAGAATATTCCCAAAAACAATGCAAAAACAATGGTGACAATCAAATATTTATTTCCACCAGTTTTGGAAATAATCGGAGACAGCACCATATTTTGTTTTGATTTGTCCATTTCTTGCCTTTCAAAAGAAGCGGCGGACTTACCGCCATATTGGAAAGTGTGTTTTGTGCAATTGTACTACAATGTCACTGTGTTATTATGCTGATGAATTGTTTTTGTGCAGTTGTCCGTCTATTAGCCAGAAACGACTGTCTTCAAGCAATTCGGCATCCCTTTTATCATGCGTAATAAGGAGTAGGCCGGCACCAATGGCTGTGGTTTCGAATTTTACAAACTGAACCATTTTATCTCTCATTTTTGGGTCTAAGTTACTGAAAGGTTCATCCATTATTAAATAGTTCGGTTCCGCGGCAAGAGCACGGGCAATGCTGAGTCGTTGTGCCTGTCCTTCTGAAAGCTGATCCGGTCGGCGATTTGAAAAGGAGGTAAGTTCTGTTTCTTCAAGTAACCGGAGAATTCTCTCGTTTTTATTACTGGCAGCATTGTTTTTTATCACAAATTCCAGGTGAGACTTTACACTCATATGGGGCCAGAGTGCCGGTCTCTGGAATGCCATACCAATGGCGCGCTGGTGGGGTGGCACCAGCTTGTTCCCCATGTTCAACACCTTTCCATCGATCTTAATTGTACCA
>DAOVZA010000375.1 GCA_030635405.1 Desulfocapsa sp. | reverse complement strand
CAATTATACGGAATGTAGAAGAGAGCTATGAAATATTTTATACTTCTCTTAGCACTGCTTACGGCCTTTCCACCACTGGCTACAGATATGTATCTTCCGGCCACGCCCCATCTTCAAAAAATCTGGGATCAGCCTCTTTCCATTGTTAATTTAACTCTCATTCTGTTCTTTGTTACCTACTGCATATCGTTGCTTTTTTATGGACCTTTGTCGGATCGTTTCGGAAGAAAACCGCCACTTATTGCAGGATTACTGCTCTTTGTTGTGGCCAGTGTCCTTTGTGCTCTGGCGCAGAATATCTGGATGCTCATAACAGCCAGAATTATACAGGCGATGGGGGCAGGAGCTGCATCAGCTATTTCACTTGCCATGGCAAGAGACAGGTTGGAAAGTGGACAGCGTGAGAAGGTACTCAGTCAGATTTCTGTTATCATGGCTCTTGCCCCCATGGTTGCACCGTTAATTGGAAGTTTTATCATGGAGTATCTCTCCTGGCCCTGGATTTTTGTCAGTCAGGGAATCATGGGGATAGTTGCTCTTGTGGGTGTTGTCTTAACAGCTGAAACACATGGCGGGCAGGAGGGAACATCGATCACAAAACTTTTTCAGAGTTATGGGCGGGTTTTGAGAAATCGTCGTCTTGTGGGGCTTGTTTTCTGTAATGCTATGACGAGTCTGTCTCTGTTTGCCTTTATTGCCGGCTCATCCACCATCTATATTACTAGATTCCAGATGTCGGAGAGTCAATTCGGGATGTTTTTCGGAGCAAATGCCTTCTGTTTTATGACAGGTTCAATGATCTGCATGCGTTTTGGAAAGAGAATCGGAACATCCCGTATGATCACCGCAGGGTATGGAGGCATTGCCGTTGGCGGTATATGTATGCTTCTAGCTCCACTTAACGCTCACTGGCAACTGGCAATTCCCATGTGCATCATAACGTTATCTCTTGGTATGAGTCGTCCTCCATCGAACAACCTTGTTCTTGAACAGGTAAAAGAAGATGCCGGAACCGCCTCTTCCACCATGGTTTTTTCCTATTTTATATTCGGCGCGATGGCGATGGCTGCAGTGTCACTTGACTGGGATGATAAAATCACTTTTATCGGTGTGCTGGCCTGTATTAGTGGGATAGTCTCCTTCACTCTATGGCTTTACCTGAAGCAATATCTTCACTTTCCCGGCAGGGAGTCTGGTGCTAAGGCAGTGGAGAGTTAGGGCTTTTTAGTGAGATGCTTTTGGCGATCAGCGGAGGGGAGACGCAGATCCATTGGGAACCCTTGAGTGGAGAGTATAATCATACGTAACTCGTCATTCATGCGGATCGGGTTGGGCAGGATGCGTTGCTGCAGGAGCATCTGGACTTGTTTCGGCGAGAGTTGTTTTTCTTTGCAGCTTGCTTCGAGCACAAACGGACAACCTTCCTTCCATGCCGAGCAGCCATACGCTTTTTTCCCCTTGATAACTTCTTTGCCACAGAGTGGACAGCTGCCCCAGCTTTTGTGCTCAAGCTGGAATGTGCTGCTGTCCTTGATCATATTGCGAATGTAGCCGCCGATTCCATCCATAAACTCATCTGGATCAAGTTCACCACGTTCAATCAGTTTCAGCTTTTCCTCCCATTCGCCGGTCATTTCAGGAGATTTGAGGAGTGGATCTTTAATCAGTGCAATAAGAAGACGTCCCATATCTGTGCAGCGCAATTGCTTTTTCTCACGCCGAATGTAGTTACGACGAAGCAGAGTCTCAATGATGGCAGCTCGTGTTGCAGGGGTTCCGATACCGCGTTCTTTTAGGGCTTCACGAAGAGTGTCATCTTCAACAAACTTTCCGGCAGCTTCCATTGCACCAAGGAGTGAGTTTTCTGAAAAATGCTTGGGGGCAACGGTTTTACCTTCACGTAAAAAAGGTTCGTGTTCTCCACTTTCACCCTTTTCAAAGGCTGGCAGATCCTGTCCGTCAGCTGCAGCCTTCTTTTTCTTTGCAAAGAGTGTTGTCCAGCCGGGATCAACAACCTGTGTTCCCTTAGCCTGGAATTTCACCTTATTACTGATGCCATCAACTGTTGTAATATTTTTAAGACAAACAGGATAAAAGGCGGCGATAAACTGTGTGCAGAGGGCCTCGTATACAAGCTGTTCATTTGCGCCAAATCTACGTGGTGTCATACCGGTTGGGATTATGGCATGATGGTCAGTTACTTTCTTGTCGTTGATGATTCGCTTGGTAAATGGAAGTTTTGTAAGATCAAGCGCCTCGATCTGTTCCGGTCGTTGACTTGTAAGCTGTTTGAAGATCTGTGGCACACGCGGCTTCATATCTTCACTGAGATAGCGTGAATCGGTTCGTGGGTAGGTGATGAGCTTGCCTTCATAAAGGCTTTGAGCAGCAGCAAGGGTGTCGGCTGCCGAAATTCCATGAAGTTTGTTAAGCTCTCTTTGTAAGCTGGTCAGATCAAAGAGTTGCGGTGGTTGTTCTTTCTTCTTCTTTGCTGTAATTGCCTTGATTTCAAAGGGATGATCTGTGAGTGTTGCAAGAAGAATTTGCGCTTTCTCTGAATCTTCAAAACGGTTTCTATTATATTTGAAGATCACTTCCCGATAGCGGGTGGCAAGTTCCCAGAATGGCTGAGGACGGAATTGTACAATAGTATCATCACGTTCAACGATCATGGCAAGCACCGGTGTCTGAACACGTCCAATGGTCCAGAGTACACGATCGTTTCCTCCCCCAATCCGGCCATGGCGAACGGTGTAATAACGTGTTGCGTTGAGCCCTACAATCCAATCGGATTCACTGCGACATCTGGCTGCAGCAAAGAGCGGATCGTAATCATGCCCGTCTTTAAGATTCTTAAAAGCAGTCTTTATTGCATCGGGTGTCAGTGAGTTGAGCCAAAGGCGACGAATCGGTTTTTCTTCACATTCGGTTAGTTCCAGAATGTAGCGGAAGATAAGCTCACCTTCACGTCCTGCAT
>DAOVZA010000083.1 GCA_030635405.1 Desulfocapsa sp. | reverse complement strand
CTCATGGGCAAGTTCTTTTAACTGAGTCAATAATCCCTGAACCAGAGACATTTCATGCATCTTCTTTCTCTTTGAGTCGTATGTCATGACCCAATTTTTGCAACCTTCCCACTAGAAGACCGGATATTTTCCCAATTTGAGATGCCACAACTTCTGTCATCTCAAGCCCGGTTTCCAGACTTTCAGGAACCACACAGTAAAACTCCACACATTCCGGTTCCAGACCACGGAGTTTACAGATATCGAGGATTTCAAGGACTCCTAGCTGATGTGGTGACATGCGTGGTTTCATGGCACCATTCAAGGCATCTTCAGCTGAAAATGTATAGAGATTTCCAGGTTTGGCATCGTCGAGATTCACAACATCCACCACAAATATCGGATCATGTTCTTCAAGAAATGGAGCCATGTAGATCCCCGCCGTACCGCCATCAAGAAGGGTGACTGAGTCAGGAAAAGTATAGTTTTCTTCTAAAAATTCGATGACATGCACCCCGAAGCTCTCATCGGAGAGCAGAAGGTTACCGATTCCGAGAATACCTGCCTTTTTTGTTGTATTTTCCATTGTTACATTCCTTAAGGGTACCTCAACAGATCCTTGGAAGAGGTTCTCCATGTAGGGGAGTAATAATTCTTGTGCCACCAATGGCAGTTCGTAACGTTACCTGGCCAGGTTTGCCTGCCTTCAACTTGCCGATAATTGCAGCATCAGCACCAACAGTTGTTGACTGCATGAGTTGCAAAGCCTCCGTTGCACTGTCGGCAGCAACAAGAGCAAGACACTTTCCCTCATTGGCCAGATATAGCGGATCAAGCCCCATAATTTCACAAGCAGCCCTGACTTCAGGTTTTACAGGAATGGCCTGATCATCAATTTCAATTGCTAAACCTGCAGCTCCTGCAATCTCATTTAAAGATGTTGCCACACCACCACGGGTTGGATCGCGAAGGGTATGGAGACTGCCGGTAGGCAACCTATCAAGCAGCAGGGCTACCAGCTCATGAAGTGCGGCTGAATCACTGGCCAGATTGCCATCGAGACGTATTCCTGCACGCCTTGTCATGATTGTTATTCCATGATCCCCCATGGAACCTGAAAGAATGATAACATCTCCTTCCTTTGCCATTGTAGAAGAGACAGAAACATTCTCAGGCACAATTCCAATACCTGAAGTATTAATAAAAATCTTATCACATTTTCCCTTGGGAACAACCTTTGTATCGCCTGTCACTATGGGAACATTTGCTGATTTTGAACATTCTGCAACGGAAACTATAACACGCTCCAAATCATCCAGATCAAATCCTTCTTCAAGAATAAGCCCAAGGCTCAAACAAAGAGGTTTTGCCCCACGCATAGCAAGATCATTGACGGTTCCATGGACAGCGAGCGTTCCAATATCACCTCCCGGGAAAAAAATAGGATCTACGACATAGCTGTCTGTACTAAAAGCCAGCTGTCCCGGATGGTTATCCATAACAGCACTGTCTTCCAAAGAGGCCAAAATGCTATTATCCAAATGTTTCAAAAATATCTGAGAAATCAACTCCTGACTGGCAATACCGCCACTGCCATGATCAAGAAGGATTGTATTTCCGGATTTCACAATTGCACCTATAGGTTATTACTTGGCATATTTATAAAAAGCAGCACAGGTTCCCTCACTGGACACCATGCATGGGCCAATAGGATTTCCAGGAGTGCAGCGTTTTCCAAACAGAGGACACTGAGAAGGTATCTCCTTCCCCTTTAAAATTTCACCACAACGACATCCCTTTGGCTCAACAGCTGGGATCAACTCAATATTCAAACGTTTTTCCACATCAAAATGGCTGTATTCTTCCCGAATGGCCAGACCACTTTCAGGGATCACTCCAAGACCGCGCCATTCCATATCAACTGGCTCGAAAATGTTCCGGGCCATCTGCTGGGCTCTGCTGTTTCCTTCCCATTTCACTGCGCGGGTATAGGCATTTTCCACCCGTGCCTCACCCTTGCCAATTTGTCTGGCCAGAAGAATTAAGGCTTGTAGAATATCGGCAGGCTCAAAACCTCCCACCACACAGGCCAGTCCGTATTTTTCAGCCAGCGGCTCGTAGGCTGCTGCCCCTATAATGGTACTGACATGACCGGGGCAAAGTAAACCATCAATCTGCAGCTCCGGGTCATCAAGAAGAGCAATCAGTGGAGGCGGCATAACCTTATGGGTGGAAAAAACGGTGAAATTATCGATCTTACTGGTTTTTGCAGCAAGGATTGTAGCAGCAATCCCAGGAGTTGTGGTTTCAAAGCCCACTCCTAAAAATATTATCAGATCATCCGGGTATTTTTTGGCAAGAGTAAGGCAATCCATTGGAGAATAGACAATATCCACCTTTGCTCCCTGAGAAGAGGCATTCGCAAGAGAAAGACCATTACTGCCTGGCACCCGAAACAGATCACCGAAAAGTGCTATTCGAGTATTTTCCCGTTCAGCCATGGCCAGAATCGCATCGATATGAGAGGCTGATGTTACGCATACCGGACAACCCGGCCCCGAAATCAGTTCGATGCTCTCTGGAAGTAGTGTCCGCAGACCACTACGGAAAATAGACATGGTGTGAGTTCCGCACACCTCCATCACCCGAAAAGGCTTTGTTACACTTTTATGCAACTCCTTGAGCAAGGGTTCTGCAAGTGCCTGATCTCTGAATTCATCGAGATATTTCATGCTCTTTTTTCCATTCTCTCGATGGCTTCCACGTTTTCGCCCATTTCACGCATAAGGCGGATATTGGTCTCGGCCTCCTTCGGGTCGAGTGTGTGAATTGCGAATCCCGCATGGATAATAAGGTAATCACCCAACTCAGGCCAGCGATCTACGATATCGAGGCGGGTTTCCTTACTGATGCCATCGACATCGACCACAGCAATCTGGCCACTTAAAAAATCATCAGGATCGCCCTGAATCTCAATTACTCTCATGGGTACTGCCAGACACATGATGTAAACCTCCAATAATCGCCTGTCCCAGAGCAATTCCACCATCGTTTACCGGGATCTGTTCTCCCGTGTGCACAGTGAAATTTTTCTGTTCCAGAAGTATAAAAAGCCCCTCAAGAAGAAGTGTATTTTGCATACAGCCTCCGGTCAGGACAATGTGTGTAATTCCTGTTTCCTTAGCAAGTCTACATACTAAATTAAACAAACTTTGGATAAGATTAAGATGAAAATCAAGGGCAATTAGTGCAATTTCTCTGCCTTCAGCTACCTTATTCAGTACATCCTGAACCAAACTGTTTTGCTGTAATATTAGACGATCTTCTGAGAACCGTATTTCAATTTCCCGGGAACTGCTTTCCAGAAGGTCTCTTAAATCCTGGTCACCTTTTGCCCTCTTCGCTAGAGATTCAAGTTCCATGGCAGCCTGCCCCTCGTAATCAGCATTTAAACAAACGCCTAGAAGTGCTGAAATTCCATCAAAAAACCTGCCGCAGCTTGTTGTTATTGGACAGTTAAAGCCCTGTTCCATCATTTGCCACAGTGCTTGCTGTTTCAGCTTATTAGCAAGTTGTAATTCCGGTTTTTTCTGCCCCAGATTATACAACAAAGATAAGCCCATACGCCACGGCTCAACAGCAGCAGCATCACCACCAGGAAGCATCATTGGTGCAAATGATCCCACTCGCTTATAATCAAGACAATCAGCAAGAAGTACCTCTCCCCCCCAACTGCTGTTATCATCCCCTAAGCCCGTACCATCAAGAACCAGAGCCAGCACCTTCTCTTCAATTCCGTGTTCAGCTAAAACCGCAGCTGCATGGGCGTGATGATGTTGAATTTTGTATAGTGGTAATCCCAGCTCTTTTGCATAATGGCTGCTTAAAAAATCGGGATGCAAATCACAGATCACAGCTTCCGGTTCAACCTGCAAGAGCTTCTTAAAATGATATATGCTTTCTTTATAAAAATCCAATGATTCCAGATTAAAGAGATCCCCAATATGCTGGCTAAGAAAAGCTTCCTTGCCTCTTGTAAGACAAAATGTAGCTTTGAGTCCAGCTCCACAGGCAATAATAGAAGGAAGTTCTTTGATGATGGGAACAGAATTTGGCACATAGCCTCTGGAACGCCGTAAAATCTGTGTTCCGCGCTCATTAATCCTCGCAACGGAATCATCAACACGGGTTACAATCTCCCTATTATGAAGAAGAAAGCAATCTGCAATGCTTTGGAGACCCTTTATTGCTGCATCGTTTTCAGTGAAAATAGGCGCTCCACTTCTGTTTCCACTGGTCATAACCAGTGTGTCAGGGCAATCTTTCTGTGAAAACAAAAGATGGTGCAGTGGTGTGTAGGGCAACATCACCCCAATTTCATTAATTCCCGGTGTAAGAGATTCAGCCAGACAGGATTCCCTGCGTGGTAAAAGAACTATGGGATGTTCCGGTCCCTGTAAGAGATCTTCTGCCTCCTTGCTTACGTGACAAAATTCATTCAGATTCTGCAAATTGGCTGTCATAACAGCAAGAGATTTAAACTTTCTTCCCTTGCGCTCACGAAGCCTTATAACAGCCTCATCTGAATAGGCATCCACCACCAGATGAAAACCACCCAAGCCCCTCATTGCTACTATCTTTCCATCTTTTAAAGATCGAGCTACGGTTTCCAAAGGTGAAGAAGTCTCAAGCTGCACCCCATTTGCATCATGGTATGATAATTCCGGGCCACAATCGACACAGGCATTGGGCTGAGCATGAAAACGCCTGTTTCCCGGATCTTCATATTCTACCCTGCAGGCATGGCAGAGAGAAAATGTCTTCATTGAAGTGGTCGACCGATCATAGGGAATGGTTTCTACGATACTAAAGCGTGGTCCGCAGTTGGTACAGTTGGTAAATGGATAGGAGAAGCGTCTATTTGATGGATCAAGAACATCCTGAAGACAGTCATCGCAAAGAGCTATATCAGCTGGAATAATAGCCTGACTCTTTTGAAGCGAGACACTCTTTAAAATCGTAAATTCCTTGAATTTCTTTAATCGTGCACAGGATTGCTGTCGCAAAGAAGTAATACGTGCCAATGGAGGTGCGGCAGAAGAGAGTGAATCTATAAATCGTTGCAGGGATGGCTCTTCTCCTTCAATATCAATAACAACACCCTGATCACTATTGAGGATAGTACCAACAAGGTTTAACTCACCTGCTAACCGATACACAAAAGGACGAAAACCAACGCCCTGAACTGTGCCCAGGACGGTGATTTTCGTTCGTAAAACAGAATTAGATATTTTTACTGTCATTTTGAATAATTACGCCTGAAATCGAATTATTCATGGAAGTTTTCGTTTAAACTTCTTCCCTGTAAACATGGAAGAAATAAGACCTTCCGGAGACTTCACATCATTCCAAATCACCATATACACATGGGTAAAGGCAAAAATAATAAAATACCAGATGAGTAGATGATGCAGAAAACGCCCCTCTTGCTGACTGCCAAAAAGAGTCCCGCCCAGCCCCTGCCAGAATCCTGCCTCAGGATAAAGAAGAAAAAATCCGCTGGCCATCTGAAAAAGTGCCGCTATAATAGTTACAATGTAAATTAAACCTGCCAGAACATTGTGTCCCAAACGACCATCATGTTTATCGCTTATATAACTATAATACCCAAGCGTTGTACCCAGACTTTTAATATTTCTGGAAGTCACAGGTAAAATATCCATAATCCGTTCCTGTTTATTTCCAAACAGCAACAGATATATCCTCACCAGAATCGCTGCGGTGAAAACAAAGCCTGCAAGAAAATGAAAAGAACGCATTGCCGACATGGGCAATGAAACACTGCCCTCTAAGGTCGTATTCGTCCATGGATTATTAATATAAAACCCGGTGGTCACCAGAACAACAATGGAAGCAACCAGAGCCCAATGATACAGCCGGAGTAATACACTCCAGACATTTTTAACTTCATAATTCATAACAACCCCCTTTAATCAAAAGGAACTCTGTCCTTACAATGCTTGAACCTTCGACAACTCAACGCCATTACCATCAACCGTATGTACGGCACAGGCTATACAGGGGTCAAAGGAGTGAACTGTACGAAGAAGTTCAAGGGGTTTTTCAGCATCAGCCACGGGATTTCCGACAAGAGATGCCTCATAGGGACCGGCAACACCTTTTTCGTCACGCGGACCTGCATTCCAGGTTGAGGGGACAACACACTGGTAATTTTTAATTTTTCCATCCTGAATAACAATCCAGTGAGACAGAATACCACGGGGAGCCTCATGGATACCATATCCTCTCTGTTCACCCTGTGGAAAGACTGGCTTGTTAAAGATCTCAAGATCTCCTTTACCAATGTTATCAACCAGAAGATCCCAGTGTTTAAGAGCAAGATCACCAAGCATTGAAGCACGAACAGCACGTGCCACATGACGACCAAGGGTAGAATGTAGAACTTCAGGCCCAACTGTAACGCCAGCCACACTAGATACCATTGATAATGCATTATTGACGTTTTTAATAATAGGTTTGTGACCCTGTGCATAACCGACAAGCATTTGAGCAAGAGGGCCAACCTGCATGGGTTGCCCCTGAAAACGTGGCGCCTTAATCCAGGAATACTTTCCATCGTCCTGAAAATCTGTGTAATTAGGAGTGTCATCCTCCTCGTAAGGATGTTTGGACCAATCGCCCTTGTACCAGGCATGGGCAATGTTCTCCACGACGTTATCTTCGAAGTACTTGTCATTAAAAGAGGTAATCCCCTTAACGGTGCCCAGATCTCCATTCATGATGGTACCACCGGGAAGATCAAATTTCGTAGACTTGGTATCCAGTACCATATCCGGTACTGCCATATAATTAGTCACTCCTGCCCCGTAAGGGAGCCAGTCTTTATACAGAGCGCCAACAGCTACTACATCCGGCAGGTAGACCTGCTGGATAAACCCTCTAACATCCTGAATCAGCTCTTTAATTCGAAACAATCTTTCCATGTTCAGTGCAGAATCACTGTCCGGATTAAGTGCTGTTGTCACACCGCCAACGGAGAGATTTTGAATATGCGGATTCTTTCCTGAAATAATACCAAGAGCCTGGGTGGCTTTCCGTTGATAATCAAGTGATTCAAGATAATGAGATACCGCCATCAGATTAGCTTCAGGTGGAAGCTTCATAGCAGGATGCCCCCAATAGCCATTTGCAAAGGGACCAAGTTGTCCGCTATCGACCAGTGCCTTAACTTTTCCTTGTACTGCAGCAAACCGTTTGGCGCTGTTATTTGGCCATTCGGACAATGAATTTGCAAGCGCTGCAGTCTTTTTCGGATCTGCAGAAAGTGCTGAGACCACATCAACCCAATCAAGTGCTGAAAGAACATAAAAATGAACAATATGATCCTGTAAAGCATGGATGGCCATGACAATATTACGGATATATTGTGCATTTATAGGGACTTCAAGCTTAAGAGCATTTTCCACGGCCCGAACAGAAGCCAGTGCATGCACCGTTGTACAAACTCCACAGATTCGCTGGGTAAAGAGCCAGGCATCCCGTGGGTCACGTCCTTTAAGGATGGTTTCGATACCGCGCCACATCTGACCCGATG
>DAOVZA010000320.1 GCA_030635405.1 Desulfocapsa sp. | reverse complement strand
TGATGCAAATGAAACAATAGATGGTGCCATAAGTGGTATGTTGCTTTCCCTTGATCCGCATTCTTCATATCTTACCGCAGAGGATTTTTCTGAATTACAGGATGAAACACGAGGGAATTTTTCCGGCATCGGGATTGAAATAACTATTCGTGATGGAATCCTCACCATTATCTCACCCATCGAAGGAACGCCTGCTGATTTAGCTGGTCTCAAGGCAAAAGATCTCATTGTCAAAATAAATGGTGCTGCGACAAAGGATATGCCATCCATGGAGGCGATCAAGCAGCTACGTGGACCAAAGGGAAGTGAAGTCACAATATCTGTTTATCGGGATGGCTGGCAGGAGTTAAAAGAATTCACCATTGTTCGGGATTTAATCTCCATTAACAGTGTAACAGGGCTCTTCCTTGAACCCGGTTTTGCCTATATACGAATCACCAATTTCCAAGGTCATACCACAAAGGACGCCAAGCAGCTTTTAATCGAACTGGAACAGAAAACTCATATTAAAGGATTGATTCTTGATCTTCGAAATAACCCAGGAGGATTACTGGATCAGGCAATTTCAATTTCAGATATCTTTCTTGAAGAAGGTCTCATTGTCTATACCAAGGGACGAATTCAGGAACAGAATATGACCTTTCAGGCTCATGCCAATAACGGTAAAAACCAATATCCTCTTGTGATTCTTGTGAACGAAGGATCAGCCAGTGCCTCTGAAATTGTTGCTGGTGCAATTCAAGATCACAAACGAGGAGTAATTGTTGGTACCCAGACCTTTGGGAAAGGTTCCGTGCAAACCATCCTGCCCATGCCAGGCGGCTCCGGACTCAGACTCACAACAGCTAGGTACTATACCCCAAACGGCAGATCTATTCAGGCAAAAGGAATTGTACCTGATGTTGAAGTTCCACAAATTGCCTACGAGGAAAAAGAAACTGAGGAGCCCGCTTTACCAAATTTCTTGAGGGAATCTGACTTAAAGAACCATATATTGAACAACAATGAAAAATCAAAAAAAGAAGTGATAGAATCTTCTGCTTCTACTGCAAAAGAATCTTCGACGACAGAACAAAAAACCGTTACTGATCGTCTTAAAAGAGATAATCAATTACGCTCTGCACTCAACATCTTGAAAAGTCTCAATCTCTATACAGAATACAGAATAAATTCGGATCCGATGCCTCTGACCAAGCCAGTTGAGCAGCTATAGAAGAGAATACTACTCAACAATTCGTCTGATCTCAACTCGCTCATTCCTAGTGACTTCGCCAGCGAGACCGCCCGTATCCAAGGGAAGAGAGTCACCATACCAGACTATTTCAATACGCTTAGGATCAATCTGGAAATTAATCACCAGCTGTTCTTTTATTAATTTTGCTCTAACTTTAGAATTCTCAAAAGCAAGCTTTGCTGAAAGACCGGAATTTACAAAAGTAGAAATTTCAAAACGTATTTCACGCAAAGCATCATTTTGAATAGCCTGCCCTAGTGCATAAAGTTGTTCGTTCCCGATGGTATCCAGCACATTACTATTTTTAACAAAAATGATTTTATACTGTAATACCGGGCCAGTAAGGAGCAGAGACATACCACTGGGTATTTTCCCTTTGTTGTCCATTACTTTGACAAATTCACTTGCAGATACGACCTCACCCTTCAGTGCTTTCTGTTTTATCTGAAGTCGTGAAGAACGGCCCTTGAATCGCTTACTGGTCGGCTTATACTGCACAGCTTTTTCATAAACAGCAACGGCTTCATCAAGTAGACCAAGATGAATATAAACATCCCCCATCCCGGCATAAGCTTTAGCCATATCTGGAGCAGCAGCAACTGCCCTTTGGTAATGAAATAAAGCTTTTTCATACTTTTTAAATCTTTCAAGACTTAAGGCATAGGAAAAATTAATCACTGGATCTTGAGGACATTGAACAATTGCATCCCCAATTAACTTTCGCTTTTTTTGAAGATTCCGTTCCTGCTGAAGATTTTTTTTAATTTCTGAACAATTAGCAGCCAATGCAGAGCCGGCAACATTCAAGCAGAGAAAAACAACAAACATAACGAGCCATTTATATCTTTTCATTTACATCCTACAATGTGCTATATCAGTTTTAGCTAAACAAGGGTTAGCCGAATGAATATCAATATCAGTTTCATTAACATAACGACAGAATATTATCCAATATATAAACGAGAAAGTATTTAGAATCCAAGCTCTTTTAGGAATTTTTGATCCTTTGACCAGTTTTTTTTCACCTTGACCCAAAGCTTCAAAAGAACCTTTTGACCAAGCATTTTTTCGATATCCTTTCGTGCTGCAATGCCTATACTTTTGAGTTTTTTACCACCCTTGCCTATCACTATTCCTTTTTGTGATCCTCTTTCAAGAACTATGGTGGCATGGATTGTAGTCATATGTTTCACTTCATCATCCTGAAAAGATTCAATGGTCACAGCTGAGGAATAGGGAATTTCCTGACCAGTGAGTATAAAGACTTTCTCACGCACTATTTCAGCTGCAAGAAACCGCTCACTTGCATCTGTTGGAATATCCTCAGGGAAATACCTCGGGCCAAGTGGTAAGATTTTCAAGATCTCGTCAACTACACTTTCAGTACCTTCACCGGTCAATGCAGAAAGTGGCATTACACTATGAAATGAAAAAAGCTCAGAATAGCGCTTGATAATTGGCAGGAGTCGCTCTTTATCAAGAAGATCAACCTTATTCAGAACAAGGATTACAGGAGCGGCAACACCATCCATCTGCTCTATAATCTCCTGATCTTTCTCCTGCTCTACTTTTTCAGGCAGGGGCAGAGAGACATCAATAATGTATAATATAACATCTACTTCCTTTAAACTTTCCATGGCAATACGCACCATTTCACGATTTAAAGGCTGCCGTGCTTTGTGAATCCCTGGTGTATCCAACAAAACGATCTGGTGACCATCTCCATTTACTATTCCAAGAATACGATTTCTTGTCGTTTGTGGCTTATGGCTCACAATTGAAATTTTCTGGCCCAGTAAATGATTCATCAGGGTGGACTTACCTGCATTGGGAGGTCCAACAATAGCAACCATCCCGGAACGAATATCTTTGTTCAAAAAGTCATTTATATCTATCAATTTGTAATACCTCAATCATATGAAAAATATTTCTTTTTTAAAGTGCTCAAAAGACAAAAGCACACTATAGTGAAGGGTTTATCATTTGAAATATAGTATAATAAATTTTTCAGAAAACTTCTTCTTTTTCACCTTTGGTACAAAAAGGCTATAACGCGTGGCAACATCAGGAAAGCTCATAGAATATCTGGACGGCGGGAAATTTCTCTGTGCCTACGTGACCGGTGCTCAGGCAAAACGACTCCGACTCATCAACCAGAATGGTAGGGAACTGAACCTTCCTCTGTCGCGCATGGTCCATTGTTCTGAAAAAAATCACACCGTAGAACTGGCACGCGAAGAACTAACCAGACAACTGCAGGACACTGCTGACACCAGAAAACAACTCA
>DAOVZA010000018.1 GCA_030635405.1 Desulfocapsa sp. | reverse complement strand
CGGCCATGGCCAAGGATGTGCTTAAGGTTAAGATAATTAAGGATAATGTGAGAATTTTATTCATTGGGAACCGAGTTAAATGTTTATTTCTTGAAAATTATGCAAAATATAGGCCATGCTACGGATTTGACTTGAAATAAAAAAATTAAAAAGATATTTGATTTTTGGTCTAAAAAACTGATATTATTTTTATTAGTTGTAGATTTAAAAGAAAATAAGTCTAACTATATTGATCGAACTGATCATATTAATAATTATATTATCTGGAGGAACAGATGGGAAAGAATGTTTTGTTAGTCGATGATTCAAAAACAATGCGTATTATTATAGGTAGATCACTGCGTCAGGCAGGGCTTGATTTTGACAATATATATGAGGCTGCTGATGGCCTGGAGGCATTAGAAGTTCTGGAAAAAGAAGATGTTGATATCGTTTTGAGTGATATTAACATGCCTAATATGGATGGAATCAGTTTTCTTCGTGAAAAAGCTAATCGTGATGGGATAAAAGATATTCCTGTTCTGATGATTTCCACAGAAACCGGCGATGATATTATTGGTGAAGCTAAATCTCTTGGCGCAGTTGGTGCAATCAAAAAGCCATTTACTCCTGATAAGGTAAATGAAGTTCTTGGACCACTTCTTTGATTCTCGAATATTAGGAGGGCTCTGTGAGTATTCAGGATAAAATGATTGAAGCTACCAAGGAGATTTTCTCCACAATGGTAATGATGGACATTAGTGTCAAAGAAGTGATGGACACTCATGGGCCACTGTATGACACTATTACAGGTATGGTTGGACTTGCTGGAACTCATAAAGGAGTTCTTGCCGTTCACATACCGTATCCTGTTGCAAAGGCTATTACCTCAAGTTTTTTAATGATGGATGTCGAGGAAATTAATAGTGATGTACATGACGCAATTGGAGAAATTGCTAATATGCTAGGTGGTAACGTTAAAACGATACTATCTGATAATGGAAGGGATATAGATCTATCCCTTCCTTCAACTATTTCTGGTTCTGAGTATAGTTTTTCTTCAGATAAAGAAGTTGATACCGTTATTGTGGAATTTGATACAGGTAAGGGCACTTTCCTTGTGGAAATGGATCTGGAAAAATAAGTAGGGTTCAGCATCCTCAATTTCGTTCAAATCATTCCTTGTACCGAGCAATATTAGCTCGGTACTTTGAATGATTTTTTTATATTAAAAGGATTATAAGAGTTATGGATTTAGGACAAGCCATAGTTGATGGTACAAACGAAGTGTTTTCAACCATGCTTATGGTGGAACTTGAAGTCGTAGATATTATTGAAGGGAAAGGTGGAAGTGTTTCCTCAAATATTACAAGCATGATTGGTCTTGGAAAAGATATTCGTGGAATGCTTGCAGTTCATTGTCCTGCTTCAGTTGCTAAGGATATAACTGGCACTTTTTTAGGAATGGAAGTTTTAGAGCTTGATGATGATGTAAAAGATGCCATAGGTGAAATTGCAAACATGGTAGCCGGTAATTTAAAGGTTTCGTTTGCTCAAGAAGAAATAGATATTCAAATAGCTACCCCAACTACAATTATAGGGAAGTCCTTCAGTACAACAGGTTTATCAGAAACAAACAGAGTCGTCGTTCAATTTTTAATGAATGGTACTTCTTTCACGGTTGAACTAAAATATATTTATTCGAATAATGAATAGGTTTCAGTGAGTATTTATTTCAAATTGAAAATTTCCTCCTAAAGCTGTTAAGAAAATATCAGATATGGTCGATACTTTTTAAAAGGTAATGATTTTCTAATAATTTCTCAATTCTTCTAATTAAATGTCCTCAAGTAAAACAAAAAAGAAATTTGATAAAATTCTTGAACTGGTTCAAGAAAGAGTCGGTGATGAAATCGGTGGGCTTATGGGCGCAACCCTGCTCATGTCTGATCTTTCAACTCGTTTAATTTCCAAGGAAGATTTCTTTGATGAACCCTCAGGAAAACTCGTTTGTTCTGAGATGCAACTGACTGGTGATATTGAGGGTGATGGCTGTATTATTGTGTCAGTTAAAGATGCAGTCCGTCTTGGTGGCACACTTATCATGCTTCCTGAAACTGAACTTGATGAGGCTTCTGCAGCTGAGGATTACAGCGAGGAAATTGATGATTCATATGGTGAAATAGCAAATCTTATAGCTGGAGCCTACACCTCGACCTTTGAGGAAATGTACCCTAAGAACTTTCGGTTCGTTCGTAAAGATTCTGAAATAATTACTCCCGTTAAAGTAGATATAGAATCCGACAAACCCATACCTAACCAAAATTATTACCAGGTTAGTGCAAAAATGACGCTTAATGATGTTGAGTTAGGCAATCTTGTTTTGCTTATGCCTGCCGCTGCTTTGGGGCTTGATGATGAAGCTGCACCAGTGGAAAAAAGTGCTGAGGAAGCAGTAGACTCTCCTGCTGCAACAGATACTTCAGCAGAGAGTAATGATGATGCGGAGGCCACTGACCAAAATAGTGACTCCACGGAGCCAGCATCTGAAGAACCTACAGCGTCTGAGAAAAAAGCTTCTGTTCCAGATAAAGCTGCTGTTGAAAAAAATATAAAGAAATTTGATAAAATTCTTGAGATTGCTCAAGAGCGTGTTGCTGATGAAATCGGAGGATTGATGGGTGCTAAAATGGCCATGTCTGATCTTTCAACACGATTGATTTCCAAAGAAGATTTCTTTGAAGAACCTTCAGGAAAACTTATCTGTTCTGAAATGCAGCTAAGCGGAGAAGTAGAGGGTGATGGTTGTATTCTTGTATCTGTGAAAGATGCTATTCGTCTTGGTGGAACACTTATCATGCTCCCTGATAGTGAATTAGATGAAGCGTCTGCTGCTGAAGATTATAGCGAAGAAATTGATGATTCATATGGTGAAATAGCCAATATTATAGCTGGTGCCTATACTTCTACTTTTGAAGAAATGTACTCCAAAAGTTTCAGGTTTATTCGAAAAAAACTTGAAATGCTAACACCCATTAAAGTTGATATTGAGTCTGACAGTCCTGTACCGAACCAAAATTATTATCAGGTAAGTTCCAAGATGACTCTCAATGAAGTTGAAATGGGAAATCTTATCCTGCTGATACCAGCTGAAGCACTTGGGTTGAATATGCCGGAAGAAGCTATGCCGGAAGAAGATATTTCCTCCTCAGCTTCTCCATCAACTGCTGCAGAATCTGGTTCTTCAACAGATTCCGAGAATGGTTCGACAGCAAAAGCTGCTCCTGCAGAAAAAGCCATTGATATCAAAAAACAGAAAAAACGTGTTGATGCCTGTCTGAAAGAATGTAACTCTCGTATGACTGATGAAGTAAGTGCTATTTTGGGGGCTGAGGTTTCCTTCACTGATCACGAAACACGTCTTGTAAACAAAGAAGATTTTTTCTTTGATGAAGCTTCCGGAAAACAGATCCTAGCTCATTTAGATGTCGTTGGTGAGCTTGATGGAAACGCCTTTATGTATGTCAGCTTAAAAGATGCGATATATATTGGCGGTACTTTAATCATGTTACCACCAACCGAACTTGATTTGATAGTTGCAGAAGAAGAATTTGGTGATGATTCTGAAGATGCCTATGGTGAGATTGCAAACATTATATCAGGCGTTTATACAAAGGTTTTTGAAGAACAATATCCTGAAAAAGTACGTTTTATTAAAACCAGGCTCGAGCAAGTTGTTCCAATGAAGGTTGACTCTGAATCCGATGAGCCAATGCCAGATACGTTGTATTACATGGCAACAAGTAAAATCAATATCGGTGATAAGTCATTGGGTAGTATGCAGATGCTCATCCCCGCTAACTTACTTAAACTTGAGACATTAGGACAGGCCGAAGCCGCTGATGATGCACCGGAAGAAGGGTCAGCAGCAGGTTCTTCAGTTACAGGAAAAGCTGCTGCATCTGGAGTAACGGATGGAGTTGGTGTAAGAGAGGGCGGCAATTCCAGTCAAAACCCTGAATTCCTGATTGTTAGTAATGAAGGAGGGGAATGCTCAAAGATCACTGCAGTGTTAAATTCTCGGGGTGTTTCTTATAAAGTGCTTGATTACAAAGAAAGTGCCAGTGACTATCTGCCGGGAGAAGTGAAAGCTATTTTTCTTGTGATGGCAGAAGTTGATGAAAAGGGGCTTGGAGTCGCTATCAAGATCAGTTCGGCCAGTTCACTACCATTAATTGCAGTTGGTGCTCAGTGGACTAGAACAAAGGTTATTAAGGCTGTTAAATATGGCGTTGATGATATTTTACTTGCTCCTGCAAGCGATGCTGATATCGAGGGGAAAATTGATTCCGTTTCTGCTAAAAAAGCTGCCTGATTAGCCATTGGCTTTCTTAATATTTTCTCAATCTTAACTTTCTTCCCACATTCCCTGTAAATTCTTTTTCTTGATTTTTTCAAGTAAGGTGGTTCGTTTCAGGTTCAATAGAGAAGCCGCTTCTTTTTTGTTTCCGCCAGTCATTTTCATTGCTTTTATTATTAACTGGGATTCGTAATCATTTATTAACTCTTTAAAATCAACTTTCCCATCATGCCAGTCCACACTTGCAGACAATGGAACTTTGGATTTTTTTGATTGGTGTTTAGAGTCTTCTGCTAATAAGTCACCCGACATCAGGCGATTCATTTTATCATAATCAACATTTGCAGGATCAAAGTCGATTAATAACCTTTCTGGAAGGTCTTCCAGTTGGATTTCTTTTCCAGAGCAGAGGATTGACATCTGCTGGACAAGATTTTCTAATTCACGAACATTTCCCTTCCAGTCATAAGAGAGTAGGGCAACCATAACATTTGCGGGGACTGTGAATTTTTCTCTGCCTCGTTTAGTGGCATGCATATCAAGAAAGGTATCAAGGAGTATGGGAATGTCTTCCTTACGTTCTTTTAATGCTGGAATCTGTATTGGAATAACAGACAAACGGTAATATAAATCTTCCCTGAATTTCCCTTCTGTGACTAATTGTTCAAGATTACAGTGAGTTGCTGCTACAACGCGAGTGTTAACTGGAGTAGCTTTTAGACCACCAACAGGTTCAAATTCTTTTTCCTGTAAAACTCGTAAAAGCTTGGCCTGAAGAGTAGGCTTCATATCTCCGATTTCATCAAGAAATAAAGTACCTCCATCGGCATATTCGATTCGGCCAATTTTATTTTGGACTGCTCCTGTGAAGGCTCCCTTTGTGTATCCGAAAAGTTCACTTTCAAGCAGATCATCAGGGATTGCAGCACAATTAACA
Organism: Desulfocapsa sp.; assembly: GCA_030635405.1. The sequence continues at coordinate 8,034 of DAOVZA010000018.1, read as the reverse complement.
GGGACAAAATTTTTGTTTTTTCTGGAGGAATGACGGTGGATAGCTTTGGCCACAAGTTCCTTTCCTGTGCCTGAATCACCACGAATTAAAACAGTTGCAAAATCATCTTCAGAGACTTTAGAAATAAGACTGAACAGGTTTTGCATAACCAAAGTCTCACCAATTATCCCGTAGAATGGAGGTAAGCGTTTTTTTGAATTGACAGGTAGCGTTTTAGCCTTGATATTCAGCTTAGCTAATGCCCGTTTTAAGGCGATTTGTACCTCGGAGTCTTTATATGGCTTGGTCAGGTAGAAAAAAGTATTTCTACTTAAAATATGTTGTTCAAGGGCGGAGTCATTTTCAGGAATTGCGGCAATAATGAGAAGATCAGTGAAATCTTTTTGAATCAAATCAAGATTGTTGATGGCTTCATTCTCAGGAAATAAAGTAAGATCCAGGAAGAGAATATTACTTTTCTGGACTGTAAGAATCTCAGGAATTTCGTTGGGATCAGAACATGTATGAATACAACCAGGAGCTAAATGTTCTAAAATTTGCAAACAGGTGGTCTCTTCTTCAGGGTGACTGTCTGCAAAGAGTATGCTGGGCGTGTCTAACATAATATCAGTATTCAATAATCATTTAATTCTTTGTACATATCAGCCAGTGGGCATTAATGATGGTTAATTGTTTAAGAGGTCAGCAAGTCTGCTGGATGTCCTTCGCATATTGAGACTTAGTAGTCTTGCTACTTTTTGAATGACTTTGATACCAGTCAAGGGAGATTTTTCAGTAAGTTGATCAAATCCCTTACTGGTCAGCGTTATCATGGTTGTTGGCTGTCTTGAAATAACCGTCGCAGATCTGGGAGATTTGTCTATTAGACCCATTTCGCCGATGGAACTCCCCTTGGCAAGACGAGCAATAATAACATTTTCACCTATGGCTGATTTTTTTAATACTTCAAGTACACCTTGAACAACAAATCCCATAAAATCGCCCTTATCACCCTCAACAAAGAGAAATTCACCTCGTTGCAGGCTGATATAACTCATATGCTGGGCAAGCAATGAAATTTCATTAACATCAAAGCTGTCAAAAAGTGAAAGACTGAGGAGGAAATCTCTTGTTTCTTCTTCAGAATCTGTAAGTTTGTTTTCGTTGGGGGTCATAAAATTAATGATAATTGAATAAAATACTGCTCAACAGTGCTAAATTATACAACAGAATGCCTTCTTTTATAATCCTATCATAAGAGAAGAAAAAATAACAAGGAGCTTTTTATTCTTTTCTTAAAGAAATTAAGGGGGTACAAGATGTGTTTTAAAGTTGATTGTTTACTATAAATGCCAATCGTTTCAGTTTAAAAATGCTCTTGTTGAGTTTGAGTATGTTTAATAAACGTCAAAAAGTCAATGTTTTATCTTTTAACATGCTGAATACACGAAAAAAATAAGGTGGAATGCAGTATGCGACTAATCTGTCCAAGGTTATTATCTCATGGATTTGTTTCTTTTGTAGGACTTCTTTGTCTTCTGGTTCTTTGTGATATCTCGTCTGCCAGTTCATTTAATTCAGGAACTGCTATGGTGGAAAAAATAATAGATGGTGATACTATTCGTGTAAAATATAAGTCTGAAAGTATCAAAGTACGATTATGGGGGATTGATACTCCTGAATATCATCAGCCATTTTCAAAGGTTGCTAAAAAATTCACATCAAGTCTAGTTGCCGGCAAACAGGTATCTTTGCAAATCATGGATTGGGATGATTATGGACGGATGGTGGCGATAGTTACTCTTTCTGATAAGAGAAGTGTAAATGAAGAACTACTCAAAAAAGGTTTGGCCTGGGTACATATCTATTATTGCAAGAAACCAATCTGTGACAAATGGTACGGTTATGAAAAAAAGGCACAAACTGAGCGAATTGGATTGTGGTACGATAAATCCCCTGTTCCTCCGTGGGTGTGGAAAAGGCGAAAGCGTACCAATTAAAAAATTTAAACCCTGTCAGGTTAAGAACTCCTGACAGGGTTTTTTATTTGTGGGAGTTAAAGCTGGAATTTAAACTGCAAAATAATGAGCTTGCGGGTGATGAACAACCATTGCTGAAACACTTAACTCAGGGACCATTTCCATGGATGAACTAAGGGTAACTCCAATTTCATTTGCCTGAAGTATATCAAAAAGTGGGCCTTGAAGGTCAAGATCAGGGCAGGCTGAATAGCCAAAACTATAGCGTTCTCCTGTAGCTTTAATGGAGAGTTCTTTACGCATGAAATTATGAGTGTACTGTGCCATTGCTTCAGCTGCTTCTACTCCAAATCCATGGAGCAGTAAATATTCGTGATACTTATTCTGTTCATATAATTCTTTGCATATTGAAGCCACTTTGTCACCAATAGTAACCACAAAAAAGCCTATTATGTCAGATCCCTGTTCTTTATTTCTGAAAAAATCCACAAGACTTTTATTAGGCTCCCGTGTCTGTCTGGGCAAAGGAAATTCATAGTCTGTATTATCATTTGTAACAATCAGACTTTCAGAACTACGCCTGCAGGGAAACCAGCCATATCGAATTTTAGGTTCCAACAGGTTTTCCGAAAGAACTCTTTTTCGAAGAGAATTGAATTCAGGAAGAACGGTGTCATCCAATAATTTCTGGTATTCTACTTCATCAAGTTTGCCGCGTTTATAGCCCCAACGTCCACGAAAGAGGATCTGTTCGTTCATAAGTGACATAAAGTCTTCAGGTTCTGCTTCAATTGTTTTTATTCCAGTAAATGGTGGTTTGGGAACGCTACTGAGAGTTTCTGCAGGAGGCCTCTTTTTACTTTGAGTTGTGGATTTGTTCTTTTTAGTTTCTTCCCAACTACTTGACTCGAGTATTCCTTTTTCAAAATCCTGGATGGCTTTTAATCCTGAGAAGGCATCACGGCAATAGATAACTGGTGCATCGTAAAGAGGAGCACAATCCATTGCGACAAATTTACGAGTTAATGCTGCTCCGCCAAGAAGTATCGGTTTTTGCAGGTTTGCAGCTTTATACTTAGCCATACTTTCCTGCATTATCATAGCCGATTTAACAAGAAGCCCGCTGAGACAGATTATGTCGATTTCAGGATTGTTTTTGACTGCTTCGATGATAGCTTCCGCACTTATTTTTATGCCAAGATCGATAACTTTGTAGCCATTATTACTAAGGATAATATTTACGAGGTTTTTTCCGATATCATGAACATCCCCCTGAACAGTGGCAAGAAGAATACATGGAGCATCAGACTTGTCATTTTTGTCCATGAATGGTTCTAAAATATCCACTGATTGGCGCATTACTTCAGCTGATTGGAGTACGAAGGGGAGAAGCATTTCGCCTGAGCCGAACAGTACACCCACTTCACGCATAGCAGAAACCAGATGCTGATTCACAATTTCAAGGGCAGAGTAACGATCAAGAAGCATACGAAGAATATCAGGTAAATCCTGCTGATTACCTAGCATTATACGATCCCTGATCATCTCTTCAGGAGTTGCGTCTTTGCTTTCTTCAGTGTCTGTTTCAATATCGTGATCTTCAAAGTATTGAATGTAGGCCATGAGTGGCTGTTCATTGACTGAAGTCTTATCGTAAAGCAGATCAAGAGCAAGTGCCACAGCGTCCTTATCGATGGAGTCAAGGCTTATGCAGTTAGTGGGATCAATTATGACAGCATCAAGACCGGCTTCAACAGCTTCATGAAGAAAAACAGCATTGAGCACTTTTCTAGCAGGTACTGGAAGTCCAAAAGAAATATTTGAAAGCCCTAATATAGTGTGGCATTCAGGCAGCTCAGCTTTTATGCGCCTGATTGCATCGAGCACCTGAACAGCAGCATCTCTTAGTTTTTCATCACCAGAGCCAACGGTGAAAGTAAGGGGATCAAAGAAAAGAGAATCTGCGCTAATCCCATGTTTTTCAGTAACAAGCTTGTATATACGTTCTGCAATTTGAAATTTAGAATCACAGTCCATGGCCATACCGTCTTCGTCAATTGTGAGAGCCGTCACACAGGCCCCGTATTTTTTAACGGAAGCACAGATGGTATCAAGGTTTTTCCCACCATCTTCAAGGTTTATGGAGTTAACAATCGCTCTTCCTGGGTATGCGGCAAGGCCCTTTGCGATAACTGCTGGAGAGGTCGAGTCAATCATAAGTGGTGCTTTGAGAGTACGACCATACATCTGAACAAGTGTTACAAGATCTTTTTCTTCATCGCGTCCAGCCCAGGCAGCACTTAAGTCAACGACGTGCGCACCAAGACGTTCCTGAGAGACTCCTACTTGCAGACATCCCTCATAGTCATCGGCAATGAGTAATTCACGAAACTTTTTAGACCCTGTTGGGTTTGAACGTTCCCCAATAATTAATGGGGCAGGGTGTTGCTTTATATCAATGGCCTGATAAAGGCTGGCTACTTGATTAAGCTTGGTATTACTAATTTGTTTTTTCATTTCAACACCTCACTGCGATCTGCTGGAACTGCACCTTGTAAGGCGTTCACTAGCGCTTTGATATGAGCAGGAGATGTACCACAGCATCCACCGACTATAGAAACTCCTTTTTTGGTTACAAAATCATGCATATGCTTACCATAGGCCTCAGGCGTCAGTGGATAGTGAGTTTTGCCATCAACAACTTCAGGCATTCCCTGATTAGGAATACAGGAGATTCGTTTCTTCCAGTTATTACTCAAGTAATCAATGTGAGGTTCCATATCAGTTGGACCTGTGGCACAGTTTAGACCAAGAGAAAACACTGGAAAGGGAGCAATCGTAGCACAAACAGCGGCTATGTCAGTACCTACCAGCATGGTTCCCTGTTGCTCAAAAGTTACTGATGCCAGCACGGGAATATCAACACCAGTTTTTTCAAGAAGATCAAAGCAGGCAATGAGTGACGTTTTGATTTGAAGAAGATCCTGGCATGTTTCAACAATCAGCGCGTCAACGCCTGAATCGAGCAAAGCATCGAGCTGTTCAATGACGGTTTGCGTGAGATCCTCGGGAGAAATATGACCCAGTATAGGCAGTTTGGTTGTGGGCCCAATGGAGCCTATAACGTAACGAGGTTGATCAGGAGTTGAAAACTCTGCAATGGCTTTTTTTGCATTGGCAACAGCTGCTTTATTCAGTTCTTTAACACGATTTTCAAGGCCATATTCAGAAAGCACCACCGATGTGGATCCAAAGGTGTTTGTTTCAATAACCATTGCTCCTGCTTGTAAGAAGCGCCGGTGTAGATCAATGATTGTGTCGGGATCTGAAATGTTAAGGTATTCATTGCAGCCGTCAAGTCCATCCCATACCGCCGAATCAATCTCCATGGTTTGAAGTGTGGTTCCGCAGGCTCCGTCAAATATTAAAAGTGGTTCTTCTGAAAATTTCATAGGTGATTACTGTAGGTTGTGTGGCAAGGTTGTATGTTGTTCTGTTTTATTATTCAATTTTACTGGATTGAAAAATATGTACTTTCTCATTTAATTCAAGGCGATTTTTTTCCAACATCTAAAGTATAGGCAAATAATGTTGAATTACCAGATTATTCTATTTTATTTAACAAAGTAGAAACTTTTTCCCCGCATCGCTTAGAATTACAAGATCCACCACCAATGCCAGTTTCTCTGGCGATTTCATCAAAGGTGGTCGCTCCGTTTTCGATCGCTGTTATAATCTTATGTAACTTTATTCCTTTGCAGATACAGCCAGGCTTCATTCGTGCGATTAATTCTTCTTCTGTCATAACGGTTATCTGTTTTTGTCTTTTTTATGAAAATGATTAAAGATAGTAAGTGCGGTTTCTTTTCCTATACCTTTAACATCTGAAAGTTCCTGTAAAGAGGCCTTTTTTATTCGTGTAATACTTCCTATCTGTTTGAGTAATTTCCTTTTACGATCAGGCCCAACCCCTGGGATGTTATCAAGAGGGGAGGCAATGGAGACCTTCGCCCGAAGTCTTCTATGGAAGGTTACGCCAAAACGATGTGATTCGTCTCGAATTCTCATAAGATAGAGCAGTACAGGGTTGTGAGTTTTAAGTAAAATGGGGTTTTTTCTTCCAGGCTTATATAACTTTTCCCCTTCTGATTGCTTTTCTTTGGCAATACCAATCCAATCAAGATCATGGCGTATTCCGAATTCATCTGCAACTCGTAGAGCTATTCCTAATTGACCTCGACCTCCATCAACAACAAAGAGGTCAGGTAGATCGTTTTCTTCAAGCCCTCTTTTGAAACGTCTTTGCAACACCTCTTCCATCATTGCATAATCATCGGGTCCATCGACAGATTTAATTTTATAATGTCTGAATAAGTTTTTAGCTGGTTCTCCAGTTTTAAAACAGACTAGAGATCCCACTGCCTGTTTGCCACTGGTATTTGAAATATCCAGACACTCTATGTGATTTGGAATATGCTCAAGATGAAGAAGTTTTTCCATGGAGGCTGAGAGCCCTTGCCAAGACCGTTCCTTTTTCTCTCTTTCATCGAAGATATGCTCAGCATTAGTATTAGCCATCTCGATTAATAGTACCTTGTCGCCACGTTGAGGGATGGTAAGATTAACATTGCTTCCTAAGAGATCTGTAAACTTTTCTATTAAAATTTCTATATCTTCTATAACAAATGGGATAAGAATTTCTTTAGCAGGAGAACTGTTAGTATCATAAAACTGATTGAGGGCTTGAGAAAGTACAACAGTATCAGTTTCCATTGGTTCACTGAGAAAGAAATTCCTACTTCCGGTAATCAACCCTTCCCGAACAAATAAAATTGCAATTGCAACGGATGTTCCCTGACGACAGTATCCGAAGATATCCTGATTTTTTAAACTAGATGATGCCACAATTTGCTTTTCTAATGTTTTAGAAAGAGCATTGATCTGATCACGAAGTTCTGCAGCTCTTTCAAAAAGGAGATTTTCAGAAGCTTTTTCCATTTCACTGCGAAGCTCTGTAATAAGTTTTTTATTTTTCCCTTCAAGCACCATTAGAACTTTTTTAACCTGTTGCTGATATTCTATAGAGTCAGCCAGGCCAACGCATGGCCCAAGGCATTTACCCATTTGAAGATTTAGACATGGCCGTTTGCGTGGTCGTACCTTATTGCCCTTACATTTACGCAAGGGGAAGAGGTTGGCAAGGAGTCGAAGAGTTGCCCACATGGAAGAACTTGAAGAGTATGGGCCAAAGTAACTTGCTCCATCTTTTTTACGACGTCGAGTCATGTGGACACGTGGCCAGGTATCCTGCACAGTAACTTTTATAAGAGGGTAATTCTTATCATCACGAAGGATGATATTATATTTTGGTTTATGTTTTTTTATAAGGGATGCTTCAAGAATTAACGCTTCCTTTTCTGTTGCGGTCAGTAAGGTATCAACAGTTACTACCTTAGAAAGCATAACAGTTGTCTTATTATGATCAGTACCTGAAAAACGAGTATAAGATGTGAGTCTGTTTTTGAGATTTTTTGCCTTACCCACATACAGCACCCGTGATTGTTTATCGAGCATTCGATAAACACCTGGAGTTTTTGGGATGGTTGTAAGGATTTCTAAGGGGAACATTCTTATCTAATACTACGGAAGATTTAAAATATTGGAAATGAGGTGTTACTGGAGTAGCGGGTAATATAATCCTGGAATAAAAAGAGCCTTACAATGAAAACATTGTAAGGCTCTGTGCAATCAAAAAAAAGCTAAATCATTTCTTCTTTTTCTTTGAAGATTTTTTTGACGCTTTTTTCTTACTATTTTTCTTCTTGCTTGCCTTGGATTTGCATGAGGACTTCTTACATGATTTTTTCTTAGAGTCTTTTTTCTTGCTATCTTTTTTCTTCTTATCTTTCTTTTTAGCCATGATAGATCTCCATTATTAGTTAATAGTAACTCTCCCTACATGGGAAACCAAATTGTTTATATCCTTAATATTTATAATAGGGTTTTTAAAAAAATTTGCAAACAAATAATGATTCCTGCTCTTAGCGAGTCAATTGGCGATATTTAATTCTATGTG
>DAOVZA010000219.1 GCA_030635405.1 Desulfocapsa sp. | reverse complement strand
AGATTCGGTGAATTGCTGATCTTTTTCAGTAACTGTATCAAGCGGAGTTGATCCAATATAATTTGCAATGCAGGTTCCGATAATAAAGTAGCCATCGGCTAGTCCCTGCATAAGGGCACTTGCACCAAGACGATTTGCACCATGATCAGAAAAATTACATTCACCGATGGCAAATAAGCCTGGAATCGTGGTCATTAGATTATAATCAACCCATAAACCGCCCATTGTGTAATGAACAGCAGGGTAGATCATCATTGGCTCGTGTAGTGGATTGGAGTCGGTAATTTTTTCATACATTTGGAAAAGGTTACCATATTTTTTAAGTATGGTTGCCTGACCGTCACGTTTGATAGCTTCAGAAAAATCCAGATAAACAGCCAGGTTAGTAGTACCGACTCCTTTGCCTTCATCACACTGTTCCTTAGCGTTACGAGAAGCAACATCGCGTGGGACAAGGTTTCCAAAACTTGGATATTTACTTTCCAGATAATAATCACGTTCTTCTTCAGGAATAGATCCGGCCCTTCTGGTATCACCCGGCTTTTTAGGAACCCAAACTCGCCCATCGTTACGAAGGCTCTCACTCATAAGTGTGAGTTTAGACTGAAAACTACCATGAACAGGAATACATGTTGGATGGATCTGTACAAAACATGGATTTGCAAAACCAGCCCCTTTTCGATGCGCTCTCCAGGCAGCTGTAACATTTGAGGCCATGGCGTTGGTGGAAAGAAAATAGGCATTACCATATCCACCAGTTGCAAGAATGACAGCATCGGCTGAGTGTGTTGTCAGATCACCGGTGATAATATCTCTGGTTACAATGCCTCGAGCCTTTCCATCAACAAGTACCAGTTCCATCATCTCTTGACGTGTATGCATGGTAATCTTACCGGTCTTTATCTGGCGTGACAGTGCGGAATAGGCACCAAGCAGCAACTGTTGCCCGGTTTGACCCCTTGCATAAAATGTTCTTGAAACCTGCGCTCCACCAAATGATCTGTTTGCCAGTGTTCCTCCGTATTCTCTTGCAAAAGGAACACCTTGAGCAACACATTGGTCAATAATATTATTGCTGACCTGAGCGAGTCTATAAACATTTGCTTCACGTGATCTGAAATCTCCGCCTTTAATGGTGTCATAGAAGAGACGCCAGACAGAGTCGCCGTCGTTTTGGTAGTTTTTCGCTGCATTAATTCCGCCCTGAGCAGCGATGGAATGGGCACGTCTTGGGCTGTCTTGAATACAGAAGGCACTCACTTCATATCCTTGTTCTGCAAGTGTCGCTGCAGCTGATGCACCAGCAAGGCCAGTTCCTACGATAATTACTTTGTGTTTTCTGCGGTTAGCAGGATTGACAAGTTTAGAAGAAAAACGATGATTGTCCCATTTGTCTGCTAAGGGGCCAGAAGGGACATTGGAGTTGAGTTCCATGAGAAATTACCTGTTTCCTGTTTATTTACCAATCCCAAAAAGGAAAAGGAGTGGGATGGCACTGAATATGAGAAGAAAAAAGACGGGAACAATATAGGTTAAGCGACTGATTAACACGTTATAGGTGGGATGATTTACACCAAATGTCTGCAGCATCGACCAGAAGCCATGGCTCAGGTGAATGGCAAGCCCAATAAAGGCAATTATATAGAAAATGGACACAAAAAATGAGCTGAACAGATTGCTAATGGTTGTACCAATTGCTCCATGATCACCAAATGAAACAACAGCGGTATGCATAACGATAAAAAATAGAACAAAGAGTCCACTGTAAACCATGGTGCTTGATGCCTGGGAATTTTTAAACGCTCGCTTTTGTACTTTATACCCCTGGCTTCTTGCTTTGCGGTTTTGAAGAAAGAGTAAAACTCCGGTGCCTGCATGAATCATGAAAATAAGAGTCAGTCCTTTACTGAAAACAGAAACGATCAAAGGATGGCTGTGCAGTTGATCAGCGTATGCCTGGAATAGGGCAACTGATGAAAAAAGTGTTGCGTTTCCGGCAGCATGACTACAAAGAAAAAGAACCAGACAGAGACCAGTGCATGCCATGATCCATTTTTTTCCAATGGATGATTTTATAAAGTGTATGAACCACATAAAATAGAACCGTCAGTTAAGGGAACAGGTTAAGATGTTGAGTACGTTTGTACCGCATAGTAATATATGAAATGGGCAAAAATGAATAGTCATTAATTTGAGTTGAACGATAATTTTACAACTGCTATGGTTGCTCAGAATTTTGAAAAAGAATCATCTTATTATATGTACAATGAATGAGGAAAATAAATGAAATGTAAAGGTGTGATATTTGATTTGGACGGGACTCTGCTTGACACCTTGGATGACCTCGCAACAGCTGCCAATGCGACCCTTGAACATTTTGATTTCCCAATCCATCCGGTTCATGCGTATCGTTATTTTGTCGGTGAAGGATTAAGAACATTGATTCAGCGTATTATCCCCGGTTCCGATGCAACTGACGCTGAAATAGATGAATATATGAAGAAGTTTGCTGAAATATACACAGGTACCTGGAATGTGAAGACTGCTCCCTATGAAGGCATTCTTGAAATGCTTGTCTCTATGTCAGAAGCTGGGTTACAGCTTGCAGTGCTTTCCAATAAACCCCACAAGTTCACAGAAATTTGTGTAGAGCTGTTTTTTCCAGAGAATACATTCAACTTTGTTTTTGGTCAGCGTGAAGGGGTTGCTAAAAAGCCAGATCCTGCTGGCGCCATAGAACTTGCCGAAAAAATGAATCTTGCTAGCAAAGATATTCTATATGTGGGAGATACAGCAACAGACATGCAAACAGGAAACGGTGCGGGGATGAAAACCATTGGAGTTACATGGGGATTCAGAGAACGCGCTGAACTTGAAGAAAATAATGCCTGGAAGATTGTTACAACTCCAGACGAGGTAGTCTCATATGCCATTTAATCCTGCAACATTAACGCCCCTCCTGCAATACGGTGCACCACCGGTAATTGGCGCTTTTATTGGGTATCTTACTAATAAGGTAGCCATCAAGATGTTATTCAGACCGCTCACTGCCAAGTACCTTTTTGGTGTTCGTATTCCGATGACTCCTGGTGTTATCCCATCTAAGCGCGCTGATCTTGCAGTCAATATTGGTGAAATGGTTGGAAGTCATCTTCTTACCAGCAATGAGATCAGCAAGGCTCTTGAAAAGGAACATTTTCAACAAACACTCTATGATCTTATTAAGGGAAGAGGGGAGCCTCTCCTGCAAAAGGACCTTGGCCCGATAAGTGAAATTGTACCTGAAAAATATCAGAGTTATTATCAGGTTGCTGTACAGGCAATAACTGATCAGTCTCAGAAGGCAATACATTCATTTCTTGATTCAGACTCATTTACAAAAATATTGGAAGAATCAATTGATGAACAATTTGATCGTTTGCTAGCCACTGACCTGCAAACTTTTCTTCCTGGTGCAGATAGAGAAAGTGCTTATAAATTCCTTGAGAAAAGTCTTGGTAGAATGTTTGCAAGCTCTGCCATGTCTGAATGGGTTGATACATTTGTACAGGAGAAAGTATATGCCTCACTACAGCAGGAAAAGAGCTTAAGTGGTCTATTGCCTGCATCCCTGCAGGAATTAATTATTACAAGCATAGAGAGCCAGACACCGGTTCTTTTGGCAAAACTTGCTGATATTATCTCAGAGCCTGAAATAAGAGATCGCATCATTACTGGTGTGCGAATGGGCGTTGATTCTTTTGTTGCAGGTATGGGGCCAATGGCTGCGCTTGCCAGTGGCTTTTTAACACCTGAAGTTGTTGAAGCAAAAGTTAAGGAGTATCTGGAAGAGAAGGAAGAAGATATCGTCAAATGGCTTCAAAATGATGCTGTCCAAAGCAGGGTTTCAAAAGCTCTTCGAGAGCGGAGTACCCAGATGCTTGGCACCCCTCTGGTAAAATTGGTTGGGGATGATAATGATAAAATGGTTGAGGCTTTTTGTTCAAATGTCAGCCAGCAATTGACTGCTTTGTTGCAGGAACCTGAAACCACGAATGCCTTTGCTTCCATGGTTCGTGATAATGTTGAAACCCATATCGATGGAGGTAAATTGCAACTGGGTGAAGTTCTCTTTGATCTGTTAGGAGAAGATGGCGTTACACGTGGCAGAACATGGTTGAAACAGGAAGTATTTACGATCCTTGGTGCAGAAAAGACACGTAAGACACTTGATTCAATGGTTGTAAGTATGTTGAATAATCTTTTAGCATATAGGGTTGGAAAACTATCAAGACTTCTTCCAGCTGGTGTCAGAGAAGGGATTTATGAATCTTTACGACAGATGTCTTCAAGCATGCTTGCTGCCGAAGTTCCGGGACTTGTTGATTCCTTAAATATTCAGCAGATAGTAAAGGAGAAAGTCAATTCGCTGGATCTCATGCGCCTTGAGCGACTCCTCTTATCTATCATGGAAGAACAGTTTAAATATATTAATCTCTTTGGTGCACTACTTGGCTTTTTATTAGGTTGTTTGAACCTGTTTTTCCTTAACGTTATGTGAACAGGTTCGGCTTGGAAAAGTTACCAATTGGGTTAACGTTCTAAAACTAAATGACATTAAGTCGACAAAATTACCGATCGGAACTTGTTAAGATACCGACTTTTTACCCTGTCTCACATAATT
>DAOVZA010000117.1 GCA_030635405.1 Desulfocapsa sp. | reverse complement strand
TGGAGGTTTGCGATACAATAACAGCTCTGGTGCAGGCCGGAATATCTGTTGTTGGCCATATCGGACTTACCCCGCAGACAGCAACTCAGCTGGGTGGGTATAAGGTGCAGGGACGTGATATAGAATCTGCACGAAAAATGATTGATGAGGCAAGAGCGATTGAAAAAGCAGGAGCCTTTGCTCTTGTTCTTGAATGTGTTCCTGCAGAGCTAGGCCGAATATTATCTGAAGAGATCTCAATTCCCACCATCGGAATAGGTGCTGGCGTTCATTGCGATGGCCAAGTGCTTGTTACTCACGATCTTCTTGGGATGTTTGATACGTTTATACCAAGTTTTGTAAAATCCTACTGTGAGCTTGCTCCGGTAATTAAAGAAGCCGTGAACGAATACAATAACGAAGTTCGTAGTGGTGCCTTTCCCGATGATAACCACAGCTTTTCAAGTGAGTCTAACCTGCGACAACTTCTTGACTTGAAAAAATCCAGTAGAGGAGAATAACAGTGCCCCCACCGTTTCTGATTCCAATCTTTTTCATCAGTTTTGTTGTGCTAGCTATAATCGTCAGCACTTATAATAAATTTGTAAAATATAGAAATAGAATTGAGGAAGCCTGGAGTGGTATTGACGTGTCTCTGAAACGTCGTGCGAATTTGATTCCCAGTCTTGTGCAGGTGATCGAGGGCTATACTGCCCATGAAAACAAGATATTTGAAGATAAAATCAAACAGCTCAGTGGTGGAACAAGTGAGTCACGAATGGAGCAGGAAAGTAAAATCACTAAATCTCTTGGAGGTCTGCTTGCCATTGCTGAAGCCTATCCTGATTTGAAGGCCAGTGGAAATTTTCTTGATCTACAGAACAGTCTCAATGAGATAGAGCAGGAGGTTCAGGAAGCTAGAAATCGCTATAATGGTTATATCGGACGTCTGAATACTCTAGTTGAATCCTTCCCATCCTCTTTGATTGCCACTAAGTTTGGTTTTGAGAAACAGAATTATTTGTCTCTTGAATTGGCCACTCAGCGTGCGATGCCCAGTGTTGATTTTAAATAACTTACCTCCTTATATTCAGCTTTTTTGAGCCAAAACAAAAAGATTTACTTCTGCCGGTTCCGAAAGGATTGTTACATCCGAGCCAAATTTGGTTTTGCTGAGTAAGTCTTTCAGTTCTTCTTGAGTTCTATAAATTAACTGCCATTGCAGCATATGATCCATAAACAGCATGTCATCATGGGGTGCAAAGTTCCCAATTAATAATGATCCACCTGGCTTTAAGTGTTCATGGCACCTGTCCACCAGCCTGCAGAATAAGCGTGGTTCCAGATAATCAAACAATCCGGCTGAGTAGATAAGGTCTTTGCTGCCAATGTCGTGACTTACTTTGCCAAGAGCCCATTTGACGAGATTTTCACACATATATCGAACGGATGCGTTGTGAGGGAAAATATTAACGTTTTGATTGGAGTATTGCAGGGCTTCAGTATCAATATCCACACAGAGTGCATCTATCTTTTCCGTGTAGTCACACTCCTGAAGAAAATCAAACAATTCGCGGCTTGGGCCGCAGGCAAGATTCATAACAGCAAAACGCTTATTTGTTTTTAAACGTTCTTTTGATAGACTTTTCAGTTGATCTTTCATCAATATACGCCGGTTACGTATGGCTTTTGCGCTGGTGCGCTGTAGTCCCCAGCTGTCTATGAGTTTGCCGATCTCTCCATCACCTTTTGGAATGTCCTGATAGATATGTTCCATCATCAGGAAATCTCCGGCATATCCTTTGGGCTTGTAGTAGGCCCGTTCTGCAAAACGACTTCGCATGAGGTATGGAAAAATTTCCTTGAAGACAAAGCCCCACATGTGGTCTTTGGCTTCCTGCTTTGTCATTGAATCTTTAAACTCGAACAGTGCGTGGTTCATTGAGTCTAAAATCTCATAGCCCTGTTTGAGATATTCTTCGGGGATCTCATCCTGGGCAACGGCCTGTAAAGTGTGCGTGAGGTCGTAGAGCTGTGACTTTACAGCTTCAACCTTCTGGTTGACCTGTCGCCAGGCGTGTGAGCGGAGGAGCGAATCGGGAAGGGCCTCTGTCTTTTCATAAGTACGTCGCCTGTTGGTGAGGGATGCCGCAAAAGCCGTCATAGGTTCGTGTTCTTCAAGTATTCTTCTGAATTTTTTACAGATGTCCTTTGTTAGGAAGAACATGAAGGAAGCAAAGAGAAGAGGTTCTTCCTGCTGCAGACAATCCATTATTTCCTGATTGAAAATTAGAATTTCAGTTTCTTCCATTGCCTTGACGTTACGGGTTCTGGCGCCATGGTCAAAGAAACCGATTTCTCCAAAAAATGATCCTGCACCAATGATGGCTACTGTAATTTTTGTTTCCTTTGCAGTGTAAGAGACCTCCACTGTTCCCTTTCTGACAAAATAAAAAGAATGGGCATCATTGCCTTGCAATAGTATTGCCTCGTTCTTGTTGCAGCTAAAGAGTTTTGCAAAAGGCAGTACTTTTTCCTGTAGCTGTGCGTGAAAAGAGCCTGTCTCTTGATTTTCTGGACTAGAGGGCGAATGTTCTGGGCTTGCAGGGAGCGTCATGGAGGTGTGTCCTGATTTTGTAGTTTTGGTGAAATACCTAACCTCTTCATGCATTTAACAATGATAACAATTCTTTATTATAGCAAAAGAAGAAGTGAATTTCCAGCCAGTCAGGAAGTTTTTTCAAATGTCAGAGCTGCTTTATGTCAAGATGCTCACAAATATAGTCGCCGGTATTCCTCTCCACATTGTCTGCATAGAAAAAACTCTAATCTTAATTTTCCTCCCACTTTGCACCACCTCATTTCCCTTCTTGAAAACTAATATTTTTTATAAAATAAAACTATCTAATAGTATCAGTCTGTTTACTTGTTTTGGCCTGCGTCAAAGTTTCTTGCAGAGTTATGGAAAATAGGCGTGCTGTACATTATATTGTGGTCATTGGTGAGATGGCCACTCTATGGTGTACGTTTGTGCTGTTTAGCTAAGTGCCCTTATTATCATGTAAATTTGGGTTAAAATGCTTGACAACAGATCTGGTTTTGATGTAGAACAGAATGATAGTGGAGTGAAGTGGAGTAACATGGATAGCAAAGGTGCCGGATGGAATCAGGAAAAACCATAAAAAGCAGATTTCGCAGTAAGTCTGAGCATAGCCTGGATGCCAAGGGACGACTGAATTTTCCAAGTCGTTTTCGTGATGTCCTCACTCACTATGGATCTGCGACTCTCATGGTTGTTCCCTGGAAAGAACATTTGCGTGCCTATCCCGTTTCTGAATGGGAAATCATTGAAGACACCCTTTACGATCAAAAAGAACAGCCTCAGATGGGCAGCTATATTCGCTGGGTATTGTCAGGTGTTACGGAATGTACTCTCGACAAACAGGGTCGCATTGTTCTTCCGGCAACACTTCGTACCGAATTGAAAATTGGAAAAGATGTCATCCTGACTGGTATGCGAGACTGGGTTGAGATCTGGGATAAAGATGCATGGCAGCTTGAGATTCAGTCCACTATGAAAAACTTCGATAGTTTTGATGAGGGCTTGTCTAAGCTTGGAATAATTTGATGGGAGATGACAAAAAAGCAGCAGATATCCATTGTTCTGTTCTTCCCGTCGAAACACTGGAATTTCTTGCCCCTCAAAGTGATGGCATTTATGTCGATGGAACCCTGGGGTTGGGTGGACACAGTGAGGCAATTTTTAAAAAAAGTAGCCCTGGTGGCCGCGTAATTGGGTTTGATTGGGATGCAGCAGCCATAGAACAAAGCAGCAGACGATTAGAACAATTTGGAGATCGTTTAACCATCGTAAGACGAAATTTTTCTGAAATCGGGAAAGGTCTTGCAGAAGTTGGGATCGATAAGGTCGATGGAATTCTAATCGATATTGGTCTTTCGTCTCTACAGCTCGACATGGGAGAACGCGGTTTTAGTTTTCAGCGAGATGAGCCCCTTGATATGCGAATGGATCTCAGGCGTGAGATAACCGCCGCTTCTATTCTTGCAAAGTGTTCAGAAGAAGAACTAGCCGATATCTTTTATTATTATGGTGAAGAAAAGCAGGCACGACGAATTGCATCATTTATCGTGAACGAGAGAGCGGCAACACCAATTGCAACATCTAAGCAGCTTGCAGATATCATCATAAAAGCAGTACCAAGGCGCTTTCATCCCAAGAGAAAACACGTTGCAACACTTGTTTTTCAAGCTTTGCGAATAGCTGTCAACACGGAGCTTGAAAACTTAGCAGCAATTCTGGAACAGGGTGTCGAATACCTGAAACCGGGAGCAAGGTTTTGTGTTATTTCATTCCATTCTCTGGAAGACAGAATGGTTAAACGTAAATTTCGTGAGAATAAAGCACTGAAGGTTTTGACTAAAAAACCCATTGTAGCAACATCAGAAGAACAACAAAGCAACAGAAGGTCACGAAGCGCTCGATTACGAGTTGCTGAACGAGTTTAAAAAGAAAAGGTGACATCATGATAATTAATCCTTCGGCCCACACAATGATTCCCCGTAGAAACTCTTATCGCCGACGTTATAACAGTCGTAGCCGGTATCAAGTTAAAACTTTACCGGGTGGTAAACAGCTCTGGTTTGCTGCTGCAAAGTTTGCTGTTGCTTCAGTAATGTTTCTTTTTGTGGCTTCTTTTTTACTTAATGGCGTATCTGAACGAGTGACTATGGAGATTGCAAATCTTGAGCTAAGTCAAACAGAGTTGGTTGAAGACAATATTCTTCTGTTGGCCCAAAAAGCACATCATTTTTCTCCTGAAGTTGTGGCAAGTGTAGTGGGTAATCAGTTGGAAATTCATATTCCTGCTCCGGGGCAGTATCGAAAACTTTAAGTTTGTATTAAACCAATGGCCAGTAAATCTCGCCTTAAAACAGGGCCCGATAAAGGGAGACGGATCTGGCCTATAGTGGCTATCCTGGTGTTTCTGGCCGGGATTGGAACAAGTGTTGTTTACAAGAAGGAACTGACCAACCTTGTCGATATCTTGCAGGAAACCTTTCCTTCAGAGAGTGACACAATAACTCGTGATCGAGGGACAATTTACGACCGTAATTTTAAAGAGCTTGCCCAGACTCAGGAACGTGTTTCACTCTATGTTCGTCCAAGAGAAGTAAAAGATATCAAAGAGACTGCAAGACTTCTTTCTGATAGTTTAGGTTTGTCAGTAACTGAACTACTTGTAAATATGGAGAAGGATTCACATCTTGTTTGGCTGAGTAGAGATATCGGTCAGGGAGACGAAGAAGTCGTTACAGGTTTGGGGATTCCCGGAATTTATTTGCACCGGGAAGTTGCCAGAAGTTATCCTCAGCAGGAATATGCATCGCATCTGATAGGCTATTCTGAAAATGATCTGGGGCTTGCTGGTGTAGAGCATTACTATAACAGGCTTTTAAACCAGGACAGGGTTCATCAAGAGGACATTCCAGCAATTAATTTGAAGGGTCTTACTCAAACGAGTACTAAAGGCCATGATCTTGTATTAACCCTGGATATGAAAATTCAGGCTATTCTTGAAAAGTACGTAAAAACCTTTGGCGAAAAAATGGGGAATGGCAGTGTTACTTCCCTGTTGCTCAATACTGAAAATGGCAAGATTGTGGCTGGAGCAAGCTATCCGTCATTTAACCCTAATACTGTCTGGCAACATAAAAAAGAAATTCTGGAGCCTCTTTTTCTCACTCCCATGGTCATTCCCATGGAAATCAGGAAGTTTGTCCATGAGGCTTCTTTACTTCAGGGGGGCTGGGAAAAGAGTACTCAAGTGTATCCATGGAGTTTGATAGCTGGCCAAGCTGATCTTGGAAGTCAACTACGTCTCATTGATCGTCTGCAATTGACCACTGATGTTCACGTGGACTTTTCAGGAGGGAAAAAACAGCAATCAAGTCTTCCACAGTTTATGGAAACGGGACCTTCCTTTTATCTTGGAGCAGTGCCAAAGACAGCAACACCTTTAAAAATATTGCTTGGAATGAGCCATCTTTTAAACGATGGTAAAAAGATTCAACCCCATATGCTGGATCGAATCATAGAACGTCCTGATGCCAGAGAATATTTCTATGACATCTTCCATGGAGAAGTAACAGGGCGCAATGTTTTTCCTTCGTTGGTGTCACGCGAACTTCGGAACCTGCTGATGAAGCAGGAAAAAAAAGGTGTTCTTGGTTCACGAACACTTTCCGGTGAAACCGTATCGCTGGTCATGAATGATTTGGGTGGTAGTTATGTCAGGGATCGAATGGGATTTGTAATGATTCCAGCTGAACGTCCTGAAATGATACTGCTCTTGGTTGCTCGGGATGAGGAGCTGCGTGTTCCGGAAAAAGATTCGATCGATTTTAAAACCTTTTGTGATGAAGTCGAATCAATTTTACCTTCCATGGTGGCTTTACAACAGATTCATCAAAACATTGAGGATATTGTTGAAGTTGTGGACGGAGAAGAGCAAAATTTTAAAGCTGATTCTGTTAATGATACTGGTGGTATCACGAATGCATTAACAATGCAGGAAAAGCAGACGCTCAATATGCCGGATTTGACAGGGTTTAGTCTTCGCAGGAGTTTACGGCTTTTGCAGAGTGCAGAAGTTGATGTGTCTGTTAAGGGGACTGGCCGCGTTGTCTCCCAGAGCCCAAAAGCTGGTGTGGAACTGAAGAAAGGGAATAAGTGTCTGTTGACTCTAGCA
>DAOVZA010000353.1 GCA_030635405.1 Desulfocapsa sp. | reverse complement strand
TGATCGTTTGAAAGGGCGAGCTGATGGGCGATTTCATCCCGTTCCCTGTATGGCCCCTGACTCTGGGAAAAAACTTTGATCCCATCATCTTTAGGAATAACAACGCAGCATTCCATTTCAAGAAAGCCATGATCAATGGTTGGAGTTGTATAGGTTCCTTTAGCTGTAAATGCTGATCCTGCAAGAAGGCCTGCGGTATCACCACGTTTTATAATCTTTTCACCGAGTAGATTGCCACTTTCATGGATTAGAATCGGGCCGTCCAGTGATTTAAGCATATCTGTCAGTGGCTCAAGAACCTCATACTCCACCTGAATATGTTCGACAGCTGCTCGCGCCTGAGCTTCAGTTTCAGCAACAACAGATGCCAGCACATCACCAATATAACGGGTTATATCACCCTGCTCCATCATCAGAGGCCAATCTTCAACAATGAGCCCCGAATTCCGTTGTCCTGGGATATCAGAACAGATCAGAACACGTTTCACACCTGGCTGTTTTTCCGCAATACTTACATCAATGGAAAGAATTTTAGCTCTTGGATGATCAGAAAATTTAAGAACACCATGAAGCATGCCATCAAAACGCAGATCATCCACAAAGGGTTTGCGACCAACGGCACGTTCAACAGCTTTGAACTTAGGAGTTGAGACACCAATACCGGCCTGTGTCTCAAAAGAAGTGTCTTTGTTTTCACGCAGAGCTTCGGCAGCGGCAATAACGGCATCAACAATTTTGACATACCCGGTACAGCGACAGAGATTAAACTGTAAGGCTTTTAAAACCTCAGCTCTGCTTGGGTTATCATTTTTTGTGAGAAGAATTTTGGTTCTGGTCAAAAAACCAGGGGTACAAAATCCGCATTGTACAGCACCACTGCCAACGAACGCCTTACCAAGGGTTTGTAAAAGGGACTCTGGCACACCTTCAAGCGTAACGACATTTTTACCCGCAACTTTCTTCATGGGAGTAGCACAGGCAAGTACTGCCTTTTCATCCACTTCCACAAGACAAGCTCCACATGCAGCCTGCCCTGAGCAGCCATCTTTTGCTGCAGTCAGGTTTTTATCGTTGCGTAACCAGGAGAGGAGTGAAACATTCTCATCACCTGAATATTGTGTCCCTTCGCCATTGAGTGTTAATTTGATCATAGAGTCCCTCTTAATTTGGGCAACAACGCTTAGAATGTTCTGGGGGTAGCACGATTCATAAGGCGTTGCAGCACGTCTGCAGAATTATTCATCTTAGACAAAAAGATCATTGCAGCAATAATATAGGGTTTGTAGCTGGCTTCTTTATACTGTGGTACACGATAACGATCAAAGACTGAAGCTTCAACCTCACCATGTTCACAGGAAACGCCAGTAATATCAGCAGGAAGACAATGCATATACAAAGCAGATCCATTATGGGTGGTGGACATGAGTTCTTCTGTACAGGTCCAGTCCATATGTTTTTTGTTCTGACCAAGCAGTTCCTGCTCAAGTGCCTTGATACCGTCCATATCACCTTTGCCATAGAGGTCAGTACGTGTTTCCATTGCTGCAAAAGGAGCCCAGCTTTTAGGATACACGATATCTGCATCCTGGAACGCTTCAGCCATGGAGTTTGATTTGGTGAATGATCCGCCAGCTTCAGCAGCTTGTCTTGCAGCGATAGCCTCAACTTCTGGCATTACTTCGTATCCTTCAGGGTGAGCCAGAGCAACGTCCATTCCAAAACGGGTCATGAGTCCGATAATTCCCTGGGGTACGGACAGTGGTTTTCCATAAGATGGAGAGTAAGCCCAGGACATGGCGATTTTCTTGCCAGCAAGGTTCTCAACTCCGCCAAAATGTTTGATAATATGAAGCATATCAGACATGGACTGGGTTGGATGATCAATATCACACTGCAGGTTTACAAGGGTGGGACGCTGTTCAAGGACACCTTCTTCATGGCCCGCCTGAACGGAAGCTGCAACATTACGCATATAGCTGTTACCCTTACCGATATACATATCATCACGAATACCGATAACATCAGCCATAAAGGAGATCATGTTGGCGGTTTCACGAACGGTCTCACCGTGGGCAATCTGTGATTTTCCTTCATCAAGATCCTGCACTTCAAGACCAAGCAGATTACAGGCACTGGTGAAACTGAAACGGGTACGGGTGGAGTTGTCACGAAACAGAGAAACACCTAGACCGGAATCAAACACACGGCTTGAGATGTTTTGTTCACGCATACCGCGCAGAATTTCTGCAACGGTGAAGGTGGCACTGATTTCATCGTCCGATTTTTCCCAGGTCAGGAGAAAGTCATCATTATACATTTTCTGATAATCAAGGGTGGAAAGTTCCTTGATTAATTGTTCAATTCCTAGCTTGTCCATTTTCTTATCTCCTGATTTGTCAGATGGATTCGTAAAAGACTTCATATGCGAGGCGCATAATTTTTTTATTATGTTGGCGTACTAAAGGGTACGTCAACATAATAAAAAAATTATAGCAACGAAGCAGATGGAGATCTTTTACAATCCCATCAAGGGATTATCTGAGTTCCCTTTCCATGGCGTATAGCTTCGCCTATGTTTTCGGGATTAGTTATAATTACTTTTTGGCCACCATTTCTTATAAAATCAATGGCAGCTTCAATTTTGGGTGCCATGGAGCCCGGAGCAAAGTGGCCGTCATGAAGATATTGCTCCATTTCAGCAACTGACACCTGAGCAAGGGGCTTTTCGTCAACAGTACCAAAATTCAGCATCACCTGCTCTATTGCTGTTGAAATAACAAGCAGAGGCGCATTCAAATTGGTGGCCAAAAGAGACGCAGTTTTATCTTTATCGATTACAGCATCAACACTTGTGAGCCCAATATCACTTCGAACAACGGGTACTCCACCACCGCCTGCAGTCACCACATGAAAACCACTTTCAAGAAGTGCAACAACGGCATCTTCTTCAACGATTTTCACAGGAACTGGGGATGCAACGACCCTTCGATAACCACGATTGGAATCTTCATGCAAAATCCAATCAGGATGCTGTTCTTTTAATTTAGAAAGTTTTTCTTTTTTATAGAACTCGCCGACTGGCTTATCAGGCACAACAAAGCCCTGATCGGTAGAGCTGACTTCAACCTGAGTAACAACGGTTACAGCTTTCCCAGCAAGCCCTCGATTTTGCAGCTCATCGGTGAGCGCCTGTTGGATTTGAAGCCCAATCGCTCCTTG
>DAOVZA010000215.1 GCA_030635405.1 Desulfocapsa sp. | reverse complement strand
TGTCTGTCCAGTAATGGTCCCTGCCAAAGGTGCAACTTGTTGTTTCAGTATTGGAGTACCGTGAACACCCGGCGTGTAAAAAGAGGCATATAAGCAGTATACTTAATGGTCTCATGGTAAATCCTTTTTATTGTCTATCTTGATTAATGAGGAATGCTAAGGTGAAATACGTGACCTAATTTTTTATATAACATCACCACAACTCCAATGTCTAATAGATCCGTAGTGTATTGATAAAGAAAGAATCAAAAATGAAAATTCCCATTGATACTTATTGATCTTCCCACCTTAATAATTGTACAATTTTAGATCCTGTTCACCTGATTTTCATCAAGTACAGACCTGACAGTCCTGGCGAGTTCTCTTATATTCAGTGGTTTTATCAGAAGTTTTTTTACGCCAATGGATTGGATTTCATTGTTGGGGATTATGGTACTGTTTCCTGTGCAGATAATTATGGGAAAATCAGGCCTGATTTCCAGAGTAGCCCGGCTCAGTTCAGTACCGGTTAAATCAGGCATTGTAAGATCTGTAATGAGTAAATCAAATGCTTGCGGATCTTGCTGGAATAGTGCCAGCGCATGACCACTCTTTGTTTTAGTAGTAACATTGTAGCCAAGGTTTGTTAATGTGTAGGTGTAGAACTTGCCGATAGCAGCTTCATCATCAACAATGAGGATATTCTCTGTACCGCTTGGCACTGGTAACGTCTTCTTTCTATCGGGTTTTTCGGGGATTTTTGCTTGAATTGCAGGAAAGTAAATTCTGAAGGTGGTTCCTTTTCCCGGCATACTCTTTACATCAATAAAGCCATTACAACCCTCAACAATACCAAGGATCATAGCCAGACCAAGGCCAGTCCCTTCTCCCACTCTCTTGGTGGTAAAATAGGGCTCAAAAATTCGTGAGAGAGTCTCTTCGGACATTCCCTTGCCGCCATCCTTCACCGTGAGTACAACAAACAGGCCAGCTTCTACGTTATCCTTATCATGAACATCCTGAGGATTAAGATAGGTGTTTTCCATCCTTACTTCTATTTTTCCTTTACCGTTAGCATCAACGGCATGAAAAGCATTGGTG
Source organism: Desulfocapsa sp. (assembly GCA_030635405.1). Next base: position 3,657 of record DAOVZA010000215.1, on the reverse strand, counting down.
CAGAGATTGAGGATGACCTGATGCATATTGGTGGGATCAGCTTTGATGAGATCCGTTTCCTGGACAAAATGTGTTTCAATGGCTATCGTGGCGGGCATCGATGAACGTACCATCTTTAAGGCTTCTTTGATTATCAGGTGAAGCTGTAAGGGGACTGTTACCTGCTCGCCTGCACGGCTGAAGGAAAGTATCTGGCTGACAAGATCCGCTGCCCGGTTTCCAGCAAGAAGTACCTCGTTAATATCTCTGTTTGCAGGGTTATCTTCCGGTATATTTGTCAGGGCAAGTTCAGCAAAGCCATTGATTGCCGAGAGAATATTATTGAAATCATGGGCAATACCGCCGGCCAGGGTGCCAATGGCTTCCATCTTCTGGGCTTGTTGGAGCTTTTGTTCTATTTTGGCTTGTTCCGTGATGTCCTGTACTGTTCCAAGAGATTTGAGTGGAACGCCATTTTCGTCATATTCTGTAAATCCCATTTCTTTGACAAATTTTATCCTGCCATCATTCATAAGCAGTCGATGAATAAAACGATATGGAGTGTTACTGTCAACTGAATCCTGATATGTTTTGATTGTAAGATCCAGATCTTCAGGATGGACAGTAGATTTGAAATTATCGAAAAGGGATATTGTGGTATGTTTGCTCACTTCAAAAATTCTATAAACTTCATCGGACCAGACAAGCTCCTGAGTCCTGATATCTTGATCCCAGTGACCAAGATGGGTGATTTTCTGAGCTTCCTGATATCGTTGATTTGCTTTCACCAGAGATTTGGTACGATTTTTAACTTCTGTGGCCAGTCTTCGGTTCCAGAAAAGAATCAAACAGAAAACAAAAAGTGCTGTCCCGCCAGTTTTCCAGAATAGGCTGTAATCTATCTGCTGCTCGTAGGTGTGTGGTACCCATTGATTATAGATGTGATTCCGTTCTGCATCAGAAATGGTATCAAGAGCTTTTTGAAGAATACTTCTTAATTCCGGCCAATCTATTCGTACCCCCATTGCTTGTTTAAAGGTAAAGGGAGACTCTCCTGCCAGTTTAAGGTCAGTATATTTGTTTTCGCTGATGAGATAACCGGTGGTGATAACATTACCCACGAATACAAATGCTTGTTCTTCGATAACCGCCCGTAGGCCCTGCTCCACAGTTTTTACCAGTAGAAGATCAACATCAGGATGGTTGGCAACCATATGATCGTGAATGGCATAGTTATCTATTACTGCAACTTTTTTGCCGATAAGTTTATTAATATCTGAAATATAAGAGGTTTCTTTTCGTGTAAAAAAGCCGGAAGGTGAGAGGTGGTAAGGGTCGGTGAAAATCAGGTACTTGTCTCTTTCTTTTGTTGCAGAAACTGAGCTGAACATATCCAGCTTTTTCTCTTTGGCCATGGTGATGAGCTGCTGCCAGTCTTCTCGAATAAACTCAAATTTAACACCTAGTAGTGGTTCAATCTTTTTTAAATAATCAATGCAGAGACCTTTATATTTGCCATCGTTGTCACGAAATTCCAAGGGTGCCCAGGAGGGATCTGCCCCAACGCGGATGGTGTGATGTTTTGCCAGCCAGAGCAGCTCTTTGTCACTTAATGAAATCGGTTTTTTGAGAGTTTGATCACTATTGAGCCAGTCCCCTATAATAGAAGGAATTTTTTCCTCACTCGCATAAACCAGCCATTTGTTTAAAATACTGACAAGTTCTGGCAATTCTTTACTGACTCCCATCACAATTGGAATTGGCATGTTATGGACAATAAAGGCCGGATAGAGTCCCCACATGTGGTTTTGAGCGATAAGATAAGTGTGAAAGTTATTCCCGATTGCAAAATCAGCTTTTCCTTCAAAGACCATCTGCAAGCTTTTCAATGTAGAGTCAACTTCAATGATATGTGCCGTCGAACCAAATCTTGTTATTATATAATTACCGGCCCCAATTGAGGGGTCAAGAACGATTGTTTTACCAGTGAAATCATCGAGACTAGTGAATGAAGTGCCTTTAAATGCAAAAACTGTTGGATAAATAGTTGTAATGGGAGTTGTGCTGAGGAGGTCACTGTTCTGGATAAAGTCTTGACTTAAGGCCAGGATATTGGGTGAATGCTTTATAGATTGGACCAGCTCCTTTTGCGAGGAGAGAACGTCTATTTCAAATGCTGTGTTAAGATCACTATTTAATGTTTTCAGAAAGTCGACCAGGAGTCCAGTAAAAGTATTATCTTCGTGAGGAATTATCAGTGGAGGAGTTTGGTCGTGAAAGAGGAATTTAATGTCTTGATGTGCCGTTAGCCAGGTTTGTTCCTGCTCGGTTAATTGGACGGAAGGGTTGACTTCGTTTGATTTACCGGCTAGCACAGGTTGAGTACCTGCAACAAAAATAAACAGGAAGGAAAGGCACGCAAAAATATTCAATTTGCTGATAATGTTTGAAGTCTTTCCCATCATATTTATTTCGTTATTGTCATTGGCTATAACACTTGGGGTGGTGCTGTTTTGTTGCAATCTGCATTACAGAAATCCCCTACTTACAAGTCTATCACAAACAAAAAGCTTATACCAGCGCGGGTACCACGAAATTAGCGATCTTGTGCCATGATGTTATGGCTTGTGGGAAAAAAGTTACGATAGCTTTTGAATACTTGCAGACAGGCTCTGTCTAGTGGAGTTTGAAATGAATGGGAACCAGTACTTCCATGGCCACTGGTTGGTCAGCTTCTATTCCCGGAAGAAAACGCCATGACTTAACGGTTTTACGAGCAGAAGTGTCAAGTAAAGCATGGCCACTGCTTGTGTGAATTTTTACCATATCGGCTTTTCCTTCTTTTGAAACGAGGACTGACAGGGTCACGGTTCCTTGCCAGTTTCTACGGCGGGCAAGAGCAGGATAAACCGGTTTTGGGTTTTTCGCGTAGAGAGGAGATGCTTTTACAGAGATAATTGCTGCTGATACCACAACTTCTTTGCTTACGCTGTGGGGAGCTGTGTCTGCTGTTGTTTCGCTTGTGCTGCTTTTCGGTGAATTATGACGGATTTTTTGTTCTGTGCGAACCTTTAAAAGCACCGGCGGATACTCCGGAATGTTTAGTTGTTGTGGAATCTCAATTGCAACTTCCACAGGCTCCGGTGGTATTATTATCTCCGGTTCTGGTATGCGTGGTACTACTATTTTTTTCTTTTTCTTTTTCTTTTTCTTTTTCTTTTTCGGCTGAGGTTTGATTACCGGTTCTTTCTTGATGGTGGAATGAAGGCTGATTCGAATACGTTCTTCTCCAATAAGACGTGGCGGAATATCCGGCGGGGTTGGGAGTTTAGAAAGAAAAAGAACTCCATGCAGGTAAAGGGCGATAAAAAGTGCGAGTAGAAACCTTTTCACGGTCGTTTACTCCGGACTTGCCTGTAATGAAATATCGGTTATTCCAGACTTTTTAAGTTCATCAAGCACAAGATAGAGCTGTTGATAGCTGATCTGCTCTTCAGCAAAAACCAGCACCGATGGTTTGTTTTTACCGCCACCATCTTGAGCAGGAAGAAACTGGGAAAGCTGTGACAGATGAATGGCTTTATCATCTATAAAGATCTGGATGCCTGGTGTGACTCTTCGAATGGAGAGTGAGATAGAATTTTGGGTATCACGAATGTACGCCTGTGTTGATTCGGG
>DAOVZA010000157.1 GCA_030635405.1 Desulfocapsa sp. | reverse complement strand
CATAGCACAGGAGAGCAACTTTACCTACTGCAAAGGAATAGGCAGCTGTTGCGCCTTCCTCATTTGTTGCATAGATAGAAGAGGCAACAAGGTAATTTTCTACCTCAAAAAGTCTGGCCAACATCTCTTCAGTGATTGATTCACTGGATGTGTATTTGAATCGTTCAAGTACAAGTGGGTGCTTTTTGAGGGCTTCATGGACAGAAAGGCTCAAAGCCAGGGTATTAGGTTTAAAGCCAGTTGTCCCGGCAATAGTCAAACGGCCATCTTTGATATCTTCCACAGGATCAGAAGCAGCCTCATCATCCCATTTGACAAAATCAGTTCCACCAGTTTTGTCAGTGGTCCAGATACCAGTGGCCATATATTTCGTCACGAATTGACGTTCACGGCGAATAAGTAATTTCTGCATGGTAAATTCAGCAGCATCAGATTCACCATCAATGACCTCATCCTCATTGGATGTGGTCTGATCAGCAACGTCCTTGTGGAAGGCCCAAACATCGGCAAAATAACTGTCAGTACCCAGGTTGTAACCACCACCGGCTGACTCAGTATTTGGCGCTCGTTTTTTTGCCTCATCCCGGAAAAAATCATTGCGATCATAGATAAAGTACTTATCGCTCTGTTTAGAAACCGGGACAATCGGAAAAACTTTATCTGCAATAAAAGTGCTTTCATCCTGCAGATAAGCAATTGATATGTTAGTCAGTGCAGCATCTACATGCACATCGGAATTTGTTGGTTGCATCGTTATATCTCCTTGATATTGTTTAAAAAGTTAATATCTATTAGTTGAGCTGACCGGAAGCAGCAAAACCGACTGTGACTGTTGCATATTCACCAGCAGCAGCCCCGATAAGGACAGTACCACCAACGATATCACCAGAAGCAGCAGCGATTGCCTTACCGTCAGCACCTGCTTGCCATTCAGCATCGGCAGCAAGATCCCCGGTTCCGACCATGACCTTGGAAACACCAACCCCCATGACATTACCGACCTGCCCAGATTCAGGCTTATCCTGCAAGATACCAAGCATTGCTTCACCAGCAGAGCCAGTGAGATTGAAAGCACCGTCTGCAGAACATTTAACAACATAGAACTGTTTAGCGGACAGATCCGCTGCAGCAGTCATGAAACCAATAGAAAAACCTGGCTGTTGTACGCTCATTTTTATTTCCTCCAAAAAGTTAGTTATTTACGTTCCGTGTGAATTACTCTTTATTTTCAAGCCGGTATTGCTTAACAAGTTTTGTTTCTGTTCTGTAAACCTTGGAAAATGCTTTCTCAAAGGTAATACTCTCAGATTTTGCCAGCTCATGAGCCTTTTTGTTCAGCTCTCCCAGGGCACCTGTTTCACTTTCACCACCAGCACCAATTTCCTTGAACAGATTACCCTTTTCGATCCGAGTATTGGCTGCTTTCAGAAGAGTGAGCAGACTTTCTGCAGTTTCCGGATCAGTTTCAGCAATGGACTTCAAGATCTTGCCAACCTCTTCAGCCTCACCAACAAGCAGAACAGCACCGGCTTTCTCAATCCACACTTTCTCCAACCGTTCATCAGCCATTTTGGCGATCATGTCAGCCTGTTTCTTGATTTCAGTTTCCTGCTGTTCAAACTGTTTCTTGACTTCATCAGACATGCCGGACTTGTCAATGCCTTCTTTTTTGACAGCTGTTTTCTTCAGCTCATCATGCTCTGTCACCAGCTCATCATGAGTCTTCTGCAGCTCATCACTGGTTTTTACCAGCTCATCATGAGTCTTCTGCAGCTCATCGAGTTCCTTTTGTAGCTCTTCTTTGGTTTTCATAAAACCCCCAGATTTAAGAATGGAGGGAGCTTCCCCCCGGTTTTTATCTTCATTGACTCGCAACCATGCAGCCAATACCTTTGCTTTAACCCCTGACAGATCATCTGAGGGGATTTGTACTTTTTGACCACGAAAACCTTTTCCCAATGCAGCAACAGCTGCACCAATTTGGGAGCGAGTTTCTTTTTCCGCTATTGAATCCCAGAGTCTCAGTTTCCATGTTGATGGTTTCTTTGGGTCCGGCACATATGCAAAAGCAGAAGCCGGGAAGTCTTCACCCATCTCTCTTTTAGTCTCTGCCTTTTCAATACGTTTCATCAACACAACATGAGCATCCTGATTGGCTCCTTTACCTACAAAGGAAACCTCTTCAAGATTAATATCTGTTATATTATATTTCTTTTTCATGCTTCAGCCCTCTTGCCTGTTCCACCTATAGAGAACATTGATAGCTCGCCTTTTTTGACCCTATCCCAAACATCAGGATCTGTCACCTTAAAACCTACAAACCAGCCGGATTGTCCAAGATCAATATCCAGAGCCTTCTGCAGATCCTTAGAAAAAACAACAGACTCAACAAGGTGTCCAACACCCTTGACAATGTGAGAGTCACCAGCAACTCTGCAATCTGTCAAGAACCTATGAGCTGCTTTCTCAATCTCATCAATTGAGATGATGTCCCCCTGTTGGTCAACCACGGATTTGCCATCTTTTTCAACGACAGAAGCCCAACCATAGACAATCTGTTTTTCTTCATCAATTTTTGCTATCTTACTGTCCATCTTAACTTTCATTTTTTACCTCTCAAAATGCTGATAGGACCATTGCACATCTGCAATTAGTGCCCTGTGGTGGACTCATAATTGCCCCCTCTGGTGTCTGAAAATGTTCTTCAAGTTTTCTTCCACCTCTATTCATTCCTGGTATCTGCCTGTGAGTCGGCCTCAACCTTTCATCAGGAGTCACAATCCATTTTTTCCTTGCATCCCGGCTCAGAAGGCGTTTCCTTCGTGCCTGTTTCCAGGTTTCAAGTTGACCGATATTAGAAGCCCTGACAGCCTCTGTCCTTGCAATATTCATAGAACGTCTGTTCAATAGGCTTTGATAGTAACGATTGGTCATAGAATCAATCTGTTTAGGAGAAAGCCCCCCTTGCTTCATATGCCTTGTAACAATACGCCTCTCTACTGCAGAAAGTCTTCTTTTATCTGGCCGGGTAAGTCCCATCACTTTACGGCTTTGGAGTTGTGTTCTAAAATTGTCAATTGCCCTTGCTTGATACTCTGTAAGGCCGATCACCTGTCTGATCTGTCTTGATTGCTTGATTGGAGCAATCCCGGACACCATGCTATTTTTTACGATCTGAAAGACACCGTTTCTGGTTGTTTCTGTCAACTCTCTGATCAGTGGCACCCGGTAATTTTCAATGAATCTGACCGTATTTGGGTTTAGCATGTCAAAAGCCATCTGAGAGCTGATTGCAGTCGGGAATGTACCCATTGTTGCAGCAGCACCTCCAGAAACACCTGACAATAGCTCATCATAAAAAGAAACTTCACCAGCTTTTAACTTGGATCCTCTCAAAAACTCTTCCAGGCTCTCAGCATTGATTGCAGTCATGGCCATTGACAGGTTGCCCCTTGTCAGTGCTTCAGTGAGGGCTGTCATATTGACTTGACCTTTCACACCGCTCGCAGCTAGAAGGAAAGCCCTTCTGAGCCTTGGAGTCATCCGGTCAAAGACTTTCCTCATCTCATTGACTTGCTGTTGCTGTGATGCCTTATGAATTATCAATGTCAACCTCTAAAAAATCGTCACCACCAGCCAAGGTACTCACATCAACAGGCACCTTGTCTGCAGCAGCTGGAGTGCCTGGTACAAAATCCTCATCATTTCCACCATCATCAACAGGGATATCAAGCATCTCTTTGACTTTGGTTTCAAGTCCTTCTGTTGGCATCAGGACACCTGCAAGAACTGCTTTGCTTACAGCCTCAATGAATTTCTCCACATCTGCTTTTTCCAGATCACCAGGAACAGCAGACGGTTTCAATTCATCAGGAATACCATTGAGCTGCATCAAAGGAGGTATTGCATTATTGTTTATAATGGCTGCAATGGATTTTAACCAAGCACCTATGGAGGTTGCAAACATTGATGTCTTATCACTGGAGAGAGCAAAGGATCCTACTTTCTCATGTCCAAGCATAATGAAGTCAGCAAGGACAGTCATTGTGATTCTTTGATCATACCTGTTGATTATGGCTGTTGTATCAAACTGCCTGGATCCACCAGTAGTGAGCAAGGCCAATTCATAAAGTTTATTGTTATTACTATCATAGGCCATCGGAAAAACAACACCCTCTTGCTCATCTCTACGGATATTTACAATCAGATTTTTTATTGCAGCAAGAGTTGCTTTCTCTTCATCACCAGCACCAGCTGCCAGGATACTAGGTGGAACATAGGCAACCGGCAAACCTGCCAGATCCCTTTCAATACCAATACCCTCAATCTCTTCAATTCGTTTTTTAAAATACCAAGGACGGTAAGCATTACGAAGAGCTGATTTTCCTTCTGGATTGTTTTTATGAGCAGTGGTCCTAAAATGCAACATCTTCTCTACAGGAATGGTCCTTCTGGATCCGTCAACAGGAGACTGCTGCACAAAGGCTGTCACTTCTCCTGCATCATCAAATTTCCATTCCCATAAAGAATCTTGCGATCTGATAGGCAGTTTTGCCCATGTAACTGATCCATTCTTATTAAGTTTATACACGACCTCATGGACTGACCACCCAAAGGTCAACATAGACAGAACTTCAGCAATAAAATCTGCCCAGGTATGAGACATACCATCCATAGCATCTTCAACCAGATCAGCAGCCTCTTGAGCAGCAATGTCATTGTCTGTTTCTGCTGGCTCAACTCTCCACTTGACATTACGGATAAGCATCTCAACAGCAAAGAGGATTGCACCAATAACAGGGTCGTTGCTGGACATCTCTTTGTAAATTTTTATAGCACGAGTTCCTTTTAATTGAGTCAGGAACTCTTCGTATATCCTGCCACCAGTTCTTTTTAATCCTGTGACTCCAATTTCCATCAGTCCACCACCCATCCTGATATGTTTGGCATCTCAACAGGAGATACCAAAGGGATTATATTCTTAAAATGAGTATATAAAGCATATCTGTGTCTATCACAAGTATGATCATGTTCTTTTATCGGTTTATCTTCACCAGATAGAGCTGCTTTCTTATCCCAGATATAGCTTGTAAATTCCTTTTGACTCTCTTTACATGAATCATCAACAGTAAAAAAATCATTGGCAATCATGCTGGATACAAACCGTATACCATCAAGAACAGAGTTGTCTGCTGCAGAGATATGATAGCCCCTGGAAGTTAATTCAGTGATGAAGGATAGAGCAGATGGATCCACATAAATTGCAGCAGGTTTATCAGTACCCAACCACTCAATAAAATCATCAGCATACTGACCATCTGTTTTTTGTTTCCCGGCTGCTTTGGAGTCAAAGAAGTATTCTCTTTTCAGGTTGATTTTCTTACTGCCATTCTCCCAGACATACAGTCCAAAGGTGCAAGGGTTATTTGTTCCATAATCAATCCCAACGATGCACTTATCATATTTCTCAACAGTTTCAGTGTGCTGATCAGGATCCCAGACATCAAAGATCAGACCATCAGCCATTGCCCAGAGTCCCAGAATATACCGTTTATAAAAAACACCAGTGTATATTCTTTTGTATCTTTCCTTGATCCTCTCTGAGAGTGTCAGGTTGTCATCAAGTTCAAACTCCAGCCGGAAACCGTTCAGCTCATCAATCCGATCAATGAAGTTCAATTTAAACCAGTGGTATGGGCCTTCTGGGTTACAGTTCAACCATATCTTAGATCCCTCAACAGAACACCGGGCAATTGCCTGATTGATAAAAGATTCTGGCTGCAGTGCAACCTCATCTGAGAGCAGCCCTGCAAGTGTTCTACCTTGAATCAGATCTTGACTGCCTTCATCCTTTCCACCAAAACACTCAAAGGTATTGGTCACACCGTTTTTGGAAACAATCAGGAGTTTATCTG
>DAOVZA010000025.1 GCA_030635405.1 Desulfocapsa sp. | reverse complement strand
TTCCATGTGAGCTTAAGCCGTAAAATACTCCTAAAATAATAATAAGCAGACCAAGCCCAGCGAGCCCTTGACGCCATGCAATATACTCAACAAAAAAATCACAAAGAAGCGGAGCCACAACAAAACCTAAATTGGGTGCAAGTTCATGGATGGACATTCCTCTTGAAAGGTATGCAGCAGGGACAAGATGGGTAATGGTAGCAAGACCTGAGGGGAAATAAAGTCCGGCACCAAGTCCTAAAACCAGCAGACCAACCTGAAGAGTCAATAATGTGGTGCAGCTGCCAAGGATAAAGAGGGCAGCTCCAAGTGCAAGGCTTGAGAGAACAATGGTTCGCTTATGGTTTATTCTGGCAGAAACAAATCCGGATGCAAGAATAGATATAAAATAACCAGCAGAGATAAAAAGAAAAAATGATCCGGATTGGGCATGATCAATCCCCATTTCCTGCTCGATAAGAGGCAGTAAAGGAGAAAATATTACCCGACTGGTAAAGTTCAGGAAAAACAGAACGACAAGAAATATCAGTCCAAGTAAAGCAGGTGAAAGTGAGTCCTGCTTCATGGAGCCTTGCAAAAAACTCTACTCATGAACCCTTCGTTTCCATATTTCCATCCACAACCGATCATAGGCGACAGCTGCAGGTGATCCTGGTTTTGAAATGGCAACAGGCTCGCGGGTAATTCCCATTTTCTCAACATCAGCAAGATAAGGAACAAGGGATTTTAGAAATATTTTCTTCTTTCTATAAGTTCTAATTGTATCAAGATGCATTTTTTTACGACGTTCAACCATAGAAAAGAACGCTCGTAACTGTTTACGCTCAGCCCCTATTTTATCAAACAATTTAATCAGTTGGGCAAGCGCACGAATAGAAAGTGTTGTGGGTATTACCGGCATCACCACTTGATCTGATGCCATAATAATGTTTTCAGACAATAACGTCATATTGGGTGGGCAATCAATGATAAGAACATCATAATCATCAGCAAGTGTTGAAAATATTTCTTTTAACTGATCTTTAGCGTCCATATCGAGAGCTAAATCAAGATTCCTGAAGGAAAAATGTGCTGGTAAAAGGTCTAAGTTGGGATACCCCGTTTGCCAGATAAATTTTTTGAGTTTTCCCTTAAGAAACTGCTTTTTATTAAATTTACCCTTTATTGAAACACGAAAATAATAGCTGGCTGCTCCCTGCGGATCCATATCACAGAGCAGCGTTTTCTTCCCTCTAAAGGCACTTGCGTAGGAAAGATTAACAGATGCTGCTGTTTTTCCAACACCACCTTTACTTGAGTACAAAGCAATACTATTCATTATTTATACCTCTAGCAGTTCTCAGTGTTACGATCGATAGTCAGCATTGATTTTCACATAATCAAGTGAAAAATCACAGGTGTATATTTCTTCACAGCCTATCCCATCCTTCAAATCGATACGTACGGCAATCTGTTTATTCTTCAATAACTCCGTTGCAGATTTTTCGGCATCAGGGCCAACTGCAAGTCCGTCATTAACAAGAACGATGTCACCAATGGCGATATCAACGCGGCTTGGGTCAAAACGCACACCAGATCGTCCCATGGCTGCAAATATTCGTCCCCAATTTGCGTCTTCTCCAAAAAAGGCAGTCTTCACAAGAGGAGAAGTGGCAACCGTTCGAGCCATCTGTTCGGCATCCTCTTCACTGCGTGCTCCGCAGACCCGGATGGTAATACATTTACTTGCTCCTTCCCCATCATTTACAATTTGCAGAGCAAGATCTTTTAAGACTTCTTCTAGCGTATCCTGAAAGGTCTGCTTATCAATAGGGTTATCTTCATCAATCCAGGCATTGGAAGCAGTGCCATTTGCCATGACAAGAACCATATCATTGGTACTGGTGTCCCCATCGATGGTAATACGATTGAATGTTCTATTTGTCGCCTGCTTTAAGGAATCCTTCAATTCAGGAAAGCTTATCTGGGCATCAGTAATAACAAAAGAAAGCATGGTGGCCATATTGGGCATTATCATTCCTGCACCTTTGGCCATCCCCATGAATTTAACTTCATGCTTCCCGATTTTAACAACTTTTTTTACAACCTTTGGAACAGTGTCCGTGGTCATTATGGCATTGGCAACATCATCAAAGTGACCCTCTCCAAGACCAGCAACCAGTTTGTCCATGGAACTACGAAAAGCACCGATGTTGAGCTGCTCGCCAATCACACCCGTGGAAGAGACAAGTACCATTTTATCATCAATCTTTAGACGTGAAGATAGAAGCGAACTTGAGACAAAAGCATTCTCCATGCCCGTATCTCCAGTGCATGCATTGGCAACTCCACTGTTCACAAGAATAGCCTGAGCCCGTCCTTCCTTGAGACGATCCTGATCAATTAAAACAGGAGCTGCTTTAACCTGGTTTTGAGTGAAGACCCCTGCAGTGACAGCAGGAACATCACTATAAATAAGACCAAGATCCAAGCGATCCCGATAGCGAATACCTGCCGCAACGGCAGACATTGAAAAGCCCTTAATTTCCATTGTACTAGTTCCTTTTATTATAAAACATTTAAGACCAGCACACTACCATTCACACTCAAGAGAAAGCCAGTGAAAAATAAGCCATTTTACATTTTTACTACAGCAGAGTAAATATAGTATCTATTCACCAGACAAGACATATAACATTTATTCTACAACGGTCATCCCTGAAAGTATGAATACAGATAGTCTCCACTGGAGTGTCCACATTTTTACCATCCTTATCCCCATCGCGGATCTAATACTGCGCCTTGCTTTATCAGTTCGGGTAATCATGCGAAAAAGGCAATATGGGGTAACTCTTGCCTGGCTCTTTGTTATTCTGCTTTTACCTTTTATCGGTGCCATCATTTACTTTCTCTTTGGAGAAAACAGAATCGGAGAAACCAGAGCTAACCGTGCCCAGAGAGCTCTTGGCCATTACCGAAAATGGCTTTACTCCCTGCAATACATTGCCCCTGTTAACTGGTCAGCGCTAAACCCTGAGTTAAAACCAATCCATCACCAGGCAGATCACTTAATTGGCATACCTGCCATGGATGGTAACCATCTCGAACTCATTGAAGAGCCCGAACGCATTATGCGTGCAATCATACGGGATATTGACGCTTCAAAATCTACCTGTCATTTGCAGTTTTATATTTGGGAGGAAGGAGGCACCGCCGATGAAGTTGTGGAAGCACTTATTCGTGCAGCCAGACGTAAAGTAACCTGCAGAATTCTGGTGGACTCCATTGGGTCCAAACGATTCCTAAAAAGTCAAAAGTTCAAAGAACTGATAAAGGCAGGCGTTAAAGTTGAAGAAGAGCTACCAGCCGGATTCTTCAAAGCTCTTTTTGTCAGAATAGATATCAGAAATCACCGCAAGATAGTGGTGATAGACGGTAAAATTGCATACACTGGCAGCCAGAACATGGTTGATCCTCATTTTTTCAAAAGAGATGCTGGCGTTGGTCAATGGGTGGATATAATGGTTCGTATTCAAGGGCCTGTTGTTGAAGCCATTGCCGGAACATTCATCAGTGACTGGTTTCTTGAAACTGACCATGAAAATCTCCAATCCAGATCACTGGGTCAGGATTTAAAACTTATCCGGGAAATTGCAGATATCACTCATCAGCCGGTAAAGGGAGATATACCAGTTCAGCTGGTACCATCAGGCCCCGGTTTTTCTCCTGAAGCCATACACCGTCTGCTGCTCACAACAATTTACGCCTCCCGCAAAAACATTACCCTCACAACACCATATTTTGTACCTGACGATGCGATTCTAACTGCTTTACAATCAGCAGCCCAGCGTGGAGTTGATGTACGTATCATTGTTCCTGAGAAATCTGACTCTAAACTTGCCCATTATGCAAGTTGGGCACGTTATGAAGATATGTTAAAAAGTGGAGTCAATATACTGCTTTTTCGGGGTGGACTGCTTCATTCAAAAACCATCACAGTCGATGATGAGTTTGCTCTGTTTGGGTCAGTGAATCTTGATATGCGAAGTTTTTGGCTAAATTTTGAAGCCACTCTTTTTATCTACAACCAAAATTTTACTGTGGAACTACGTGCTGTCCAAGCAAGTTATGAGAAGAAATCTAAAAAGCTTTTAATTGACGACTTTATAAATCGTTCAAAAATGCAAAGGTTTTATGAAAATGCATCTCTCATTGTTGGGCCTCTTTTATAAAGACCTTTATGAAAATACTTCTTCTCTCAGATATCCATGCAAATTATCCAGCACTCAAAGCAATTATAAACTATTTTTCAGAAGAACATTTTGATGCCATTTACAACTGTGGAGATTCCCTTGTTTATGGCCCCTTCCCCAATGAAACCTTGAGGTGGTTAAAAGAAAACAATGTTCATTCAATTGTTGGAAACACAGACAGAAAAGTTATAAAACTTATTAAAGGTAAAACTTTCAAGAAGCCTTCTAAAGAAGAAAAGCGAATAATGTACGACTGGACGGCAAATCAACTGACATCTTCTTCAAAAGCCTATCTCCTCACGCTCAAAAAGTCGAAACAGATTCATTTAGCTGACAGAACCATAGGTATTTTTCATGGAAGCCCTGAACATCCAAACGAATTTCTTTTTCCAGATACTTCCACAAAGCGCTTTGAAGAACTCGCAGCCTTTTGTCAAAATGACATAATACTCTTTGGTCATTCACACACAGCTTTTCATAAAAAGGTAAAGAATACACACTTTATTAATCCTGGAAGTGTGGGTCGAATGTTTGACTCAAACCCTGAAGCATCCTGCTCAATTTTAACAATCGACAAAGCTCACATAAATATCAAATTTCACAGAGTTCCATGGCAAATTTCTAAAACCATAGAGGCACTGAAATATCACAAACTCCCTGCCATATATCAATCCATGTATACTTTAGGAAGAAAACTCAATTAAGAGTTGATGTTAAGTGGAGTTGCTGATACGATATTTATCATATATGAAATTTTTCTGAGGTAGCATAATAATCATGGCCCCGTCAAAAAAAAAGAAAAAATCAAACTACGAACCACAGGGAACTACAGCAACCATCCGTAAAGTCGTTCGTAAACTCGACAAAGATTTCAAATCTCAAGCCCCCAGTGAAAAAAGCCGTAAAATCCTTTCTGTCTTAAAGGACAACCACAAGGAAGAGATTGTTGAGGCTACCCTTCTTAAATATTACAATTCTGAAGAGTTAAAGCCCTACCAGGCTGAACTTATCAAGATGCAGGCCCATCTCGAACGAACAGGCAAAAAGATGATTATTCTTTTTGATGGTCGTGATGCATCTGGAAAAGGTGGTACAATACGCAGGGTTGCCCGTTATATGAATGAAAAGCGTTACCGGGTCGAAGCGTTAGGCAAACCAAACGATACCCAGAAGACTGAACTGCACATGAAACGTTACATTGAACGATTTCCACACGCAGGCGAAATCGTCATGTTCGATAGAAGCTGGTACAACAGAGCAATGGTTGAGCCAGTTATGGGATTTTGCACGACAGAACAGTATCGACGTTTCTTGAAAAAAGTCACATCCTACGAGCAGAACTTCATCCTCGATGCTGGTAAAACCATCCTTCTCAAACTTTATTTTTCTGTATCCAAAGAAGAACAGTCAAGGCGATTTGACAGAAGAAAGAATGATCCATTACGCCAATGGAAGCTTAGTGAAGTTGATCTTCAGGCACAGGAACTCTGGAACGAATTCACTGAAAAGAAAAAAATCCTTCTTCAAAAAACCCACACAAAACAGTCAAAATGGTGGATCATCCGTTCAGATGATAAACACCTCGCAAGACGTGAAACAATGAAATTAATACTCAGTTCAATGAAATATCGTGGACGGAGCAGAAGTCTCAACTTTGAAATTGACCCAAAAACTGTAATTTCCGGTAATCGTGAACTGAAAATTATGAAAAAACAAAAAAAACAATTCGGAACCCCTTTGAGTTAAGGAGAACAGCATGTCAGGAAAAAAGGACAAGAAGCAGAAGAGCGGTGAAAGATTCAAATTACTTGAAGGAACCGCACTCAGAAATGAAAATCGCAAAAATGGTAAAGGAAAAACTGCAGTCTTTGTAAAAAACTGGCATCTTGACTATGAAAAAGAGCTTAAAATTCTCCAGATCGAGTTAATGAAACTCCAAAGACATATGCAGGCCAGTGGAGATCGTATTCTTGCCATCTTTGAAGGTCGTGATGCTGCTGGAAAAGGTGGTACCATCAAGCGAATCACCGCTAACCTTAATCCACGAAGCACCAGAGTTACCGCACTAAACAAACCAAACGAAACAGAACTTACCCAGTGGTATTTTCAACGATACACCCCTCACCTCCCATCTGCTGGCGAGATGGTTCTGTTTGATCGTAGCTGGTATAACCGTGCCATGGTTGAACCAGTTATGAAGTTTTGTACTGATCTTCAGAATAAACGTTTCTTAAAAGATGTCCCCATGCTTGAAGAACTTCTGGTAAAAGACGGAATTAAACTTTTCAAATTCTACTTCTCAGTATCCAAGAATATTCAGAAAGAGCGTTTTGATTCCAGAAAAACTGATCCTTTGAAACAATTCAAAATCTCTCCCGTTGATAATTTGGCCCAGAAATATTGGGATCTCTATTCCGTAAGAAAATTTCAGATGCTATCTGAAACAAATAGAACACTTTCACCCTGGACCATCATTCGTTCAGATGTGAAAAAGAAGGCCAGAATTAACTGTATTAAACACCTTCTTTCTGAAATGAATTATGAAGGAAAAATCTCAGATGATCGTTTGCAGGTTGATCCAGATATCATTGTTTCAGGTATTGACGAATTACAACACATGGAAAGAAATATTATGAACCCTGACAAGCTTCATGGCTAAAACGTGTGTTAGTTAGGCAATAATGTAGTATAAAAAATGGGTTTTGGAGAATTACTCCAGAACCCATTTTTCTTTGTATCTGTATACGAGCATCATCTTTAACTTATACAGCTAAGCATAAACAAAAAAAACAATTATACCTCTTATATCTATACCAAAATGCCAAATCCAAATCATTACAGCTCAAGAGAATTAATCGACAAACTTGTTTCTTTTCCAACTGTATCAAGTGAGTCAAACCTTCCATTAATTCAATTTGTTAAATCCTATCTTTCTGATCATGGTGTTCAATGTCAGATATTGCCTAGTATCGATGGGAACAAAGCAAACCTTTATACCACCATCGGCCCTATGATAGATGGAGGAGTAATTATATCCGGACATACTGACGTGGTCCCGGTTGAAGGTCAACCCTGGGATACTGATCCTTTTCAGGTAGTGGAAAAAGATAATCGTTTATACGGTCGTGGCACAGCCGATATGAAAAGCTTCCTCGCTATTGCTTTGGCTCTTGTGCCAGAAATGCTTAAAAAAGAGTTAAAAAAGCCTATCCATATCGCCCTTTCTTATGATGAAGAAATAGGATGTTTCGGTGCACCTGCCATGATCAACGACATGGCAGATAAACTGCCAAAACCATTGGCAGTCATCATTGGTGAACCAACCAGCATGCGCATTATTAGTGCTCACAAAGGAATCGGCAGTTACACAACAACCGTAACAGGTCATGAGGCACATTCCAGTCAGATTGACCAAGGGGTCAGTGCAGTTATGACTGCAGCACGACTCGTTACTTTTCTTGAGGATTTGATGCTGGAAAATAAACGTAGTGTCTCTTCAGATTCTCCTTTTGACCCACCTTATACATCTGTTCATGTAGGGAAAATCAATGGTGGCACTGCCGTAAATATCATTTCCCGTCAATGTTCATTTGACTGGGATGTTCGTACCGTTTCAGGAGAAAACCCTCAAGATTATGTTACGAAATTAAATGATTACTGCAAACCCTTCATAGAAGAGATGCAAAAGATCTCACCCAATTGCGATATTACTACAACAATAAACGCTGAAGCTCCTGGCATGAATCCGGAAACAGATGGTGCAGCTCAACAACTTTGTAAAAACCTGACTGGTGAGACACAAACAGAAACAGTCTCATATGCAACCGAGGGCGGCCTTTTCCAAAATGCCGGATTTTCCACTGTTATCTGTGGACCAGGTTCCATAAGTCAGGCTCACAGACCCAATGAATACATCGACTTATCTGAGATTCAAAAATCAGAACTTTTTATGCACAAACTCATGGATTATTTGAGTTAAACTGCCAGTTAATGAACTGAATGTCTGAAAGCTCTGCGGATAATGGAACAATGAAAGATATTAAAGCACTAATTACTAAAGAAAGAGAAGTATTAACAACGATCAGGGAAGCACTTCATAAAATCCCAGAAAAAGGCTTCGCTGAAAAAAAAACGTCTCACTTTATCGCTGAATACTTACATAATATTCCAGAAATAGAAGTGAGCACTGGTATAGCGCAAACGGGTGTTGTCGGACTTTTGAAAAGTGGAAAACCTGGTAAAACACTTCTCATCAGAGCCGACATGGATGCCCTTCCTATCCATGAAGAAACAGGACTTAGCTTTACCTCCACACATAACGATATGATGCATGCCTGCGGGCATGACGGCCATATGGCAATGGCATTAGTCACAGCCAGCATTCTTGCCAAAATGAAAGACTCATTTTCAGGCAATATAAAGTTCATGTTTCAACCCGCTGAGGAGGGTCCTGGTGGTGCCCAACCGATGATTGAAGCAGGAATTCTGGAAAACCCTCATGTGGATTATTCCGTGGCCTGTCATTTATGGCCAGGTCTTCCTGCTGGAGATCTTGGTATAAAGCCTGGTGTCCTGATGGCGGCTGGTGGGTCATTTAAGATCACAATCAAAGGTAAAGGCGGTCATGGAGCGATGCCACATCTCTGTGTTGATGCACTCGATACGGCAGTTCAGGTTGCCAACGCTCTGCAACGGGTTGTAAACCAGAAAATCAATCCTCTCAGCCCATCTGTTATCACCATCGGCTCCCTTCATGGCGGAACAGCTCCCAATATCATACCAAAGGAAGCCAGTCTATCTGGAACTCTTCGAACCTTTAACAAGGATACCTGGAAAGATTATCCTGTAATGTTAAAGCGGGTGATTAAAGGAGTCTGCGATTCCATGGGTGCATCTTATACAGCTGAGTTTTCTAAGGGCTATCCCCCACTTAAAAATGATCCTGAAATGACTGGGATTATGAAAAAAAGTATGGAAAAAGTGGTAACTCCTGAGCACATCTGTGAGCCGGAATCAACCATGGGAGCCGAAGACATGGCTTTTATTCTTGATAAAACTAAGGGATGTTATTTCTTTCTCGGCACTGGCTTTGACGATTGTGCGCCTTTGCACAATCCAGAATTTAGATATAATGATTCTGTGCTATCACTTGGAGTGGAATCTTTTGTCAGGTTCACTTTGGATCTTCTTAATTAAATCTGAGTTTACATCATTTAACACTTACAGGAGCAACCCGAATTCTTGGATTGCTGAGAAATCCAAACCTTCTATGTGGCTATATTAACGCATCGAACCACCTGTTTGGTTTTCTTAGAAAGCCTTTTTGGGATGCAAACAGAGCTTTCTAAGGGCTGAAACGATCTGAAAAAGATGCAATATGTAGTGTCAAAACTTGGCTCATGTGAGCGGTTATCGCACAACACAAGCCAAG
Source organism: Desulfocapsa sp. (assembly GCA_030635405.1). Next base: position 2,283 of record DAOVZA010000025.1, on the reverse strand, counting down.
CATTGTTTATTCTATTTTACCTCAATCGTTGTCGGATGATTTTTATCCAACGTCCACTGGTGCATAGATCCATCAAACTGACGAGCATCTTTGTTGCCGAGGAGTTCGTGCATCACAAACCAAATTCCGGTACTCAGGTGTCCACTGTCGCAATATGTTATTGCAGGAGCTTGAGGATCAATTCCATTGGCCTTCATTGCTACGGTCAATTGGTCACCTGAAAGAAAAGTTGCTGGTCCCTTTGAGGAGAACCATTGAGGGTGAGGAAAATTCTTTGAGCCAGGAATGTGTCCCTTGGCGTAAACGTATGATTTTTGCTTCGTACCTAAGAAATAGTCCTGAGTACGTGCATCGACCAGCGTGACGCCTCCTGATTTCAAAGCTTGTACAACATCGGTTGGAGTTGCCAAAAGGTCTTTTCTCTCCGCACTTGCACTGAATTTCCCCTCAGGGACTTCAGTTTGGACACAGCTCAGTTCATTCCCGTCTGCCACCCATTTTGCGTTACCACCATTCAAAATAGCCACATTATCATGCCCATAATACTTGAGTTGCCAGTACATTCGGGTGGCGAATGTAGAATGTTTGGAGCTGGTGCCTTCACTTGTCAAAACAATAGCATCCCCATTATTTACACCGAAACTACGCATCAATTCCTCAAAATCTGCTTTGGGAAGAATCATTTTTTTGACATCTTGCCCATCGATCTCACGTGTGTCGCGGACCTCGCTCCATTCAAGAAAGAGTGCTCTGGGAATGTGCCCAATTTGATCGCCACAATCTCCTTGAGAAGCGAATTTTTTATCATCCTTGCGGATATCAAGCACGGTAACCTGTGTTAAGTTCTTTGCTAACCATGCTGGTCCCACAATCGGCCCTGGGACTTGGACTGCTAAAACTATGCTTGGTACAAAAAAAAGGAATAAAACAGTTGATAACAATTTGATTTTCATAACCTACTCCTTTGTAAGTGTTAAAAAAAGGTGTATTATTTCAGACTCATTCATAGACAAACCTAAAATAGAACACTTCAAAAAAACAAATGAATCTCAATGCTCACAAAGAGCAACGTACCACACCGTGTCACACGGCACCACACAAATGACATTTTTAGGATGATTTTTTTGACAGAAACTTTGGAATGAATATCAGAAGGGAGCCAGTGGAAAGATTAAATATTTTAACAAAACCGCAATTTAACCTTATTCCAATGATCTTCCAGGAGATGGTGTTGGAGCAACGGTCGCCGACCTGAGAAGTCAAAATTGATGATGCACAGTAGATCTATTAACCTGATGTAGGTACACAAAGTATTGAGATTAACATTGGTCGTTCATGGTGGTGAGTTGAAAAAAAAGGTAGAATCACCGAAGCAAAACTACCTGAAAATATTACATAGGAAGAAAGAAGCGGCCAGTGCGTCTCATAATCTCACAGGGCCTCTCAGAAATATTTGTTAATACATCTCGACTTACACTTCTTTTGACACTGCCCAACTTCAAATCAGAATGAAACTTGTTTCCACATGACGGACAAGCCATAAGCACCCCTCCAATGTTCTCAGGGATTAGTAACTGTTGGACGCTCCTCTTCAGTATAATCAGTCATGTTGTTGTTTTTTATAAGCTTGGTGCGGCTGTTAATAGTGAGGTGGCTTTTCGTTTGCCGGTGCATCGCTTCCCTGGTCAGACTCCGCGAGTTCTTTACTCTGTTTCTCCAAGGCGGCACAGAGGGTAGCCAACCTTTCGAGCTCCTGTTGCTGTTTGTAAATTACATCACTCAGGTCTTTGATGGTCTGATCCTGAAATGTGACTTGAGTTTCAAGCTCCACCAGACGTTCTTCACTCATTTTTATATTTCTCCTCTCCGTTGTCATTTCGTTATTTGATCAAATACCCAGACTGAAAATGTACGTCCTTTAATCTTTCCGTTTTTCAGATAAGAATAAGCCTTCTCAACCATACTACTATCAATTGCAACATAACTTTGACGATCATAAATATCAATCTTCCCAACATATTTACTTTCAATACCTGCTGCACCAGTTAGTGCGCCGAGAATATCACCGGGACGAACTTTGTCCTTTTTTCCACCTTCTAAAACAATGGTAACATTTGGTGGCACCAGTGTGAAATCTTCGACCTCGTTTAAGGTATCAATATCATCAAACCTGCGAATTTCATTGCGATAGTATCTCATTTCAGGTGCTTGACTTTTGGTAAAGAGGGTAACTGCCAAGCCCTCTTTACCCGCACGTCCTGTTCTGCCAATACGGTGGGTATA
>DAOVZA010000408.1 GCA_030635405.1 Desulfocapsa sp. | reverse complement strand
TTCCCGATGAAACAATAATTGCTGCACAGGTGGCAACAACAAGACCTATCAGAAGAAAGCTATATTTATATGTTTTTGCAGATCCCATAATCAATTAATACTCTCATTTGAGAGTAATATTGTTCTCTTTGGCAACATCCTGAATATGATCAACGAAAATTCCGGCAAAGGCATCCTTGCGCCCTAATCCCTCTAAAACAGTGTTTACCTCATAGCCTTCTTTGGTCAGGATGGACTTCCATGAATCGGCCTCAGCACCTGCCATATCATTCTTCGCGTGATCGCCTGCCACTATCATAAAGGGTTTGAGGATAACCTTCTTTGTACCCGCATGCTGTATTGCAGGCAACAGGTCTTCGATGCTTGGCGAACCTTCAACAACGCCAACATAGGTCTTCACATCAGGATAAACTTCTCGCATTTTCTTCTGCGTTTCTGCGTAAATTCCCGTTGACCAGTGATCGTTCCCATGTCCCATATAGACAAGTATCGCCCCTTCTTTTTCTGCCAAAGCCGCATCTTTTGCAAAGGTTTCCACGGCTTTTGCCAGATCTTTATGATAATCATATTTATCACCAGGCATTCCGAGTGCCGGACGCCCCATGGCCAAGAGATCAAATGGTCGCCATTTTTCTTTGGTGGTGCGAATGGAAGCAATTGCCTCCACATATGATTTCAGATCCTGCGATTGCTCCATATAAAACATATGGGTGGGCTGCACGATGATGTTCCGATATCCCTCTTCACGCAGATCACCGATGGTGGAAATGATATTCTTGATATAAAGAATCTCTTTGGGAATCCCCATATCAAGCCATTTTTGTGGCTCGCTTTGGCGTTCCTGCCAGATGGAACGGATGATATTTGATGTGAAAGTAATCTTTACTTCCGTATTGGGGTAAGCTTCTTTGGTTTTGTCATAGATATTAATAATTGCACTAACTGCCGTTGGTACCGTTGTTCCAAAACTAGCGATAATAATAGCATTATCATCATGTTTTTTACCCTTTGCTGCAATAGCTGCCGAATTGAGCAGCAATGCAACGGATAACAGTCCAAAAACCAATGTTTTCATTCTGTAATTCATCATACATTCTCCAATTACGTTGGAGATCCGGGCATAAAAAAACCCGAACCAATTTATATTGATTCGGGAATTCCCTGTTATCCGCGAATAATCGATATCCCTTGTCCACGGGAATACCATTTATACTCTTCAGACAGGTCTTCTGACTCACGGATTATCCGAAACATTACGTCTTCCCAACCTTACGGCCAGTGACACAGTGTAATGCTCGTCCCCGTTTACAGCGGCGGGCCCGTCCCGGAATTTCACCAGGTTCCCTATTAAGCTATAAAAACGATAGCATCTGAAAAGATGCCTCAAAAACTAATAGAATTAGCTCGTACTGTCAACTGGCCTTCAATTCTGATAACTACAATTCAACATATACATATCGATCTCTTTTGTGATCATCGACCACATAGAGCACAACGAACGTTCACTTTTGTGAACATCTCAACTCGACAGAACATTCCCACATGATGTTGATTAAGCAATGATTTCAAATATTTTGAAGCACCTCCAAACTTATTTAAAATGTGGCACCGCCTTTGCATACAAAGGGAAATTACCATTTATAGTCCACTATCAAGCGGATAAACATTAAGCCACAGCCAGGAAACCAGGGGCCAACATTTTTCAATCAAAAAAGGAGAGTAATGCTAAAGGTAAGACTACGGGTTAAATTATTAGGAGCATTTGGAGTGGTACTGTTACTACTTGTAGCCGTTATGGGTGTGTATCAGTATTTGTCCAGCTATACGACAACCAGCTTCAACAATCTGCTACAGGAAGAGTTGGCCATTGCTGATCACGCAGCTAAAATCAATGCCTACGAATTACAATGTCGACGAAATGAAAAAGATTTTCTCATTCGCAAAGATAAAAAGTACCTCCAGAAACTCACCGAAAACATTGAGAAGCTCAAAACTGAAGCACGGAGCATTATTGAAATCGCCAATCAGATTGGAGACCAGTATTCAGCAACCAATGCCACGGAAGTTATTGCTTACGCAGAGGAATATCAGACCGCCTTCAAGAAACTTGTTGATGCCTGGGAATTAAAAGGCCTCGATCATAAGTCAGGACTTCAAGGAGATTTCAGAGCTGCCGCTCGTGATCTTTCTGAAGACTTGAGAGGACATCAGATAGATGATCTGCAAGTAGCTTTACTCATGATGCGTCGTTATGAAAAAGATTTTTTGCGCACCGGAAATGATCGCTACAAAGACAAATTCACAGCAGCAATAGAAAATTACAAGACGCTTCTTGAAACAACTACTTGTGAAGATAAAGCCAAACAAACCCAGATACAATCCTTAGCATTATATGAAAAAGCTTTTGCCAGATATCTCACGGCTTCCCCATCCAGCAATCAGCAGAAGCAAGCCTATCAGGCGATGAGAGCGCCATCCCGTTACATGGAGGAGGCTATTGAACAGGTACTAGTACCAAAAGCAGAGGCACTCTTACTAGATATTCGTAAAAATGAAAAAGACTATATACTTCGCCACGACA